>NZ_CACSJV010000012.1:0-81251 GCF_902706105.1 Curtobacterium sp. 18060
GGGCAGGATGGGGGAACGGCCCCGTGATCGCGAGGCTGGAGTCATGACCGACACCGACCGCCTCGACCAGGCGCGAACCGTCCCGCTGGACGACGTCACGCCCTCGCCCGACCAGGCCCAGACCGTCCCGCTGGGCGACTCCGTCCCACCTGGAGCCACCAAGCCGATGCCGCAGTACCCGCGACAGCACGACCAGCAGACGCCGCCAGCGTCGTGGGGAGCGACCCCGCCGAACGGATCGGCGCCGGGTGGCGGCCGGGGCGGTAGTGCGGGCTCCGGCATGACCGCCGGCGCGTTCTACCGCGAGTCGTGGAAGCGCCTGCCTCGCGACTTCGGCTACATGGCCCTGACCGGGGTGCTGCTCTGCACGCTCTACTTCGCGTTCCCCGCGGCGATCTTCGGCGGCGGCTTCCGCGACCTGTTCAACCCGTTCGTGCTGCTGATGTTCTTCATCGCGCTGTTCGTGGCGCGGTGGCTCGGACAGTTCGAGAAGCTCCGCATCGGATGGGCCGACCGGCGTCCGATCCGCCCGGTGGACTGGACGCCCCGCTGGCAGCAGAACTGGTGGACGCGCACCGGTTCCGCGGTCGCCAACCCGCACTACTGGCTCTACCTGCTGCACGCAGCGGTCGTCTACCCGCTCGTCGCGCTCTTCACCGTGGGCGCCGGCGTCCTGCTGCTCGCCGGGTTCCTCTGGCCCGTCGGACTCGCGGTGGTCGCGTTCGCGAACGGCCTGAGCGCGCAGTACTTCGGGTGGGACATGACCTCCGTCGTCGGGTTCGGGTTCCTCGGACTGCTGTCGATGGCCGCCTCGGTCGTGCTGTTCCCGCTCTGGGCCCGTGGCTCGGTCATCGCGCACTACTGGGTGGACTTCGGTCTGCTCGGCGGGTTCCGTGCCGAGCAGCTCGAGCAGCGCGTCGCCGGACTCCAGGCCTCCCGTGCCGGTGCCGTGACCGCCGAGGGTCAGGCCCTGCGCCAGATCGAGCGCGACCTGCACGACGGCCCCCAGCAGCGCCTGGTGCGGCTCCGGATGGACCTGTCGGCAGCGGAACGCGCGTTCGAGAAGGACCCGCAGAAGGCGAAGCAGCTGATCGGCGAGGCCTCCGAGCACGCGCAGGACGCCCTCGACGAACTGCGTGCGCTGTCCCGCGGGTTCGCCCCGCCGATCCTGCTCGACCGCGGGCTCGTGGCGGCCCTCGAAGCGCTCGTCGCCCGCACCCCGATCCCGGTCGGCCTCGACGTCCGCCTGCCCGAGGGCCTCGAGCTCGCGACGGAGATCCAGCGCAACGTGTACTTCACGGTGAGCGAGCTCCTGACGAACACCATGAAGCACGCCGGTGCCACGACCGCCGGGGTGTACCTCGGCCTCGTGGTCGACGCCTCCGGGCTCTGGTACCTGACCGTCAGCGTGACCGACGACGGCCGCGGCGGAGCACGACCCCAGCAGGGCCACGGCATCGAGGGCCTGATCGGCCGGATGCGCGCGCTCGACGGCGACCTGGTCGTCGCGAGCCCCGAGGGCGGCCCGACCGAGGCCACGGCGCGGATCCCGCTCGGTGCCCTGAACGGCGTCCCCACGACGGCGAACCCGCGGTCGTGACCGCACGGGAGCGCCCGCGCTCCCACTAGGCTGGTCGGCATGACAGACGGCCCGGATGCAGCACGCATCCGGGCCGTCGTCGTCGACGACGCCGTCCTGCTGCGCGAGGGCCTGGCCCGCGTGCTCGACGAAGCCGGCATCGACGTCATCGGTCAGTACGCCGACGCCCGCGCGTTCCTCGCGACGCTGCCGGACGGCGCTCCCGACGTCGTCGTCATGGACGTCCGGATGCCGCCGACCTTCACCGACGAAGGCGTCCGCGCCGCCGTCGAGACCCGCCGGATCGCCCCGCGCACCGGGGTCCTGCTCCTCTCGCAGTACGTCGAGGCCACCTACGCCGAAGACGTCCTCGCCGCCGGTGCGACGGGCATCGGCTACCTGCTCAAGGACCGCGTCACCCGGCTCGAGGAGATCGACGACGCCGTTCGTCGGATCGCGGCCGGTGGCACCGTGCTCGACCCCGAGGTCGTCACGCAGCTGATGAGCCGGCGGCGCGACCCACTCGCCGCGCTCACCCCGCGCGAACGCGACGTGCTCGGCCTGATGGCCGAGGGTCGCACGAACGCGGCCATCGCCCGTGCCCTCGTCATCGGCACCGGCGCCGTCGAGAAGCACGTGTCGAGCATCTTCGGCAAGCTCGCGCTCGAGGACACCGGCGAGGACCACCGCCGCGTCCTCGCCGTGCTCGCCTACCTCGGATGAGCCGGTCCCGCGGATGAACCAGGCCCGCGGTACCGACCGGATCCCGGCTCCGCTGCTCGCCCTCACCGCGATGGTGTCCGTCCAGCTCGGGGCCGCGATCGCGAAGACCCACTTCGACGACGTCGGCGCGGTCGGGGCCGCGACGCTCCGGCTCGTCATCGGCGCGGTGGTGCTCGCGCTGGTCGTCCGTCCTCGCATCGGGCACTGGACCCGCGCGCAGTGGCTCGGCGCGGTCGGCCTCGGGCTGGCGCTCGGCGGGATGAACGTCTTCATCTACCTGGCCTTCGCGACCATCCCGATCGGCGTCGCGGTGACGATCGAGTTCCTCGGCCCGCTCGCCCTGTCCCTCGTGCACACCCGACGGTGGCGGGACGCGCTCTGGGCCGCCCTGGCGCTCGCCGGCGTCGTGCTGCTCGGGGTCGGCCCGAGCGCCGTGACCGAGGTCGGCGGCGTGGTCTGGGCCGTGCTCGCGGCGGCGTGCTGGGCGGGCTACATCGTGATGAACCGGCACGTCGGCGCCGCGATCCCGGGTGTCGACGGCCTGGTGGTGTCGATGGTGGTCGCGATGCTCGTGTCGCTGCCGTTCGGGCTCCCGTCCGCGGTCGACGGCGTGGCCCGCGAACCCCTGCTCCTGCTCGTCTTCGGCGCGGTCGCGGTGCTGTCGAGCGTGCTGCCCTACGCCCTCGAGATGCTGGCGCTGCGGCGGATGCCGACGCGGGTGTTCGGCGTGCTGCAGAGTCTCGGCCCGGCGATCGCCGCGCTGGCCGGTCTCGTGGTGCTCAGCGAGGGGCTGTCCGTGCTGGAGACGGTGGCGCTGGTGTGCGTCACCGCTGCGAGCGTCGGCGTCACGCTGTCCGCGCGCCGCCGACGCCGCTGAACGACCGTCTACTCGTCGCCGAGGAAGTCGGCGTACGTGGGTTCCGTGTGCTCGCCCGACAGCAGGGCCGGATCGTTGACCCGGGCCTCGACGTAGGCGCTGATGACCTCGGGCGGGGTGAGCACGTGGGCGACCCAGGACGGCACCGCTGTGTTCTTCATGGTGCCTCCTCGTCCCGGAGCGACACTCGAACGAATGCCTCGATCAGTGAGTTACTTGCCGAACCGGTGTTCGACAAACCATCCTCGGGGTGCGAGCAGAAGTCAACGCGCTGCGTTCTGCGGACTCCGCATCGCGCGCTCCGCCTGGTCGGCGCGCAGGGTGCGGTGCTTCACGGCGGACCGCCACACCCACGCGTCCGCCTGCTGTCCGAACTGGGCCCACTCGACCATGACGGCATCGCGGGTCCAGCTCTTCGCGAAGGCCTTCACCCGGACGTGGAAGGTCGGGAACTGGATCCACGCCCAGACCGGCACGGGGGTGACGGCGTGGCAGACGTCGGGCCCGCGGGCGTCCTCTGAGAGCGAGTAGGCGCGCGGACGTTCGACCTCCGGGTGCTCCGGGGGCTGCCACCGGTTCTCGCGACGCCGTCCCACGACGGTATTCGAACGTGTGTTCGAACGGGAGTCAAGTCCGCCGCGCGCCGTGGACGGACGCCGACGTGCCGCTCGGCGTGTCGGGGAGCGGTCAGGGCTGCGCGCGCGCCGTCGATTCCCGCACGCTCAAGGTCAGTGGTGGTCCGGGCCGTGACGCCAGCGGTGCAGTGGCGTCGATCTGCGCTCGCAGGAGTGTCGCCGCGCGCTGCCCGAGCTCCACGGTGTCGCGGGTCAGCGAGGTGATGGACGGCCGGACGAGCTGGATCATCGCCGAGTCGTCGAACGACACGATCGAGACGTCGGTCGGCACGGCGACGCCCATCTCGCTCGCGACCCCGAGTCCGGCGACCGCCAGGACGTCGTTGTCGTACACGATCGCCGTCGGTCGGCTGCTGCGGGACAGCAGGGTCCGGGTCGCGCTCGCGCCGGCCTCGGCCGAGTAGTCGGTCGGGATCGACACGGCGTCCGTGAGCCCCTCGGTCGCCGCGAAGGCCCGGACGCGGCCGATCCGCATGGCGGTGTGCTCGAACTCGGGGCGCCCGGCGACGTGCGCGATGCGCCGGTGCCCGAGCGCGTGCAGGTACCGCAGGACCGTGTCGGTCGCGTCGCCGTCGTCGATCCACACGCTCGGTGCGGAGCCCTCGGGTGAGGGGTGGGAGCCGACGACGACCGTGGGCATGCCGAGTTCGGCGAGCAGGGTGAGCCGGTCGTCGTCGCGCCGCGGGTCGATGACGACGACGCCGTCGACCCGGTGCCCGCGCCACCAGGCCCGGTAGGTCTCGAGTTCCTCGGCCGCGTCGCGTGCCACGAGCAGGTTCATCCCGACGTGGGTGCCGGCGAGCCCGAGCTGGATGCCGGAGATCAGGTCGCCGAAGAACGACTCGGTGCCGAGCGTGCGGGCCGGCCGGTTCAGCACGAAGCCGATCGAGCCAGCCTTCGCGCCGCCCAGGGCGCGCGCTGCGGTGTGCGGTTGCCAGTCGAGTTCGCGAGCGATCGCGCGGACGCGTTCGCGGGTCTCGTCGGACACGCCGGGGCGGTCGTTGAGGGCGAACGAGACCGCGCTGACGGACACGCCGGCACGCGCGGCGATGTCGGAGATCGTCGTTCGACGGTTCGTGGCCACGGGCTTGACTATAGCGTTTTAGTCCTCCATAGTCACTGCCACAAGCGGGTTCAGGGACAGGAACTGAACCGGTTCAGCACGATGACCACGCAGGATGACGAGGGAGTCAGACGCCATGAGGACCACCACACGTGCGACGAGGAGCCGCGCCGCAGCGCTGCTCGCAGGAGCTGCCGCCACGGCACTCGTCCTGACCGGCTGCTCGAGCGGCGGCAACGCGGCCGACACCGGCAGCGGGGAGATCAGCGGGTCGATCACGCTGCAGACGTGGGCGCTCACGCCGACGTACACGGGCTACCTGAACGGGGTGATCGCCGACTTCGAGAAGGCCCACCCCGACGCGAAGGTCAAGCTGCAGGACCAGCCAGGCGACGGCTACGCCGACAAGGTGCTCAGCCAGGCGTCGTCGAACTCGCTGCCCGACGTCATCAACCTGCCGCCGGACATCGCCCTGCCGCTCGCGAAGCGTGGGTTCCTGCAGGACGTCGCGAAGGACGACACGAAGCTCGCGAGCACGTACGTCGCCGGCGCGCTCGATTCCTACAAGTACAAGGGCGTCGACGGAACGTTCGGCTACCCCTGGTACCTCAACACCGACGTCGACTACTGGAACGCGACGATGTTCGCGAAGTGCGGCCTCGACGCGAAGAACCCGCCGAAGACCACCGACGAGCTGTTCACGCAGGCGAAGACCATGCACGAGAACTGCCCGACCGACTACCTGATGAGCCGGAAGCCCGGTCTCGGCGACTTCACCCTGGCCGGCGTGAAGGTCCTCAACGCGGACGGCACGAAGTTCACCTTCGCCGACTCGTCGAAGGCCGCCGACCTGATCGAGCGCTACAAGGACGCATACCAGGACGGCTACATGCCCTCGAACGTGCTGAACAGCGACTACCTCGGCAACTCCACCCTGTTCACGCAGCAGAAGGTCGCCTGGACCACGGGCGGCGCCACCTCGCTCGCCGACTTCGAGAAGAACAACCCGTCGCTCAAGGGCAAGGTCACCGTCAGCCCGGCCCTCGACACCCCGCCGCTCTACGTGCAGGGCCTGTCGGTGTCCGCCAAGTCGAAGCACCTCGCCACCGCCGAGGCGTTCGCGAAGTTCATGACGAACGCGGAGAACCAAGAGGCGTTCGCGCACAAGGTCAACATCTTCCCGTCGACCACGTCGTCGCAGTCCGACCCGTACTTCTCGAAGGACGACGGCACCGTCAACGGCGAGGCCCGTGTCCTGGCGAACGAGGCCCTGAAGACCGCGAAGGTCCTCAACCCGGTCGAGGCGAACTCCGCGATGACGGACTTCCTCGACCAGCAGATCGCCCTCGCCATGAAGGGCCAGGTCGCGCCGGAGAAGGCGCTGCAGACGGCCCAGACCAAGATGAACAGCCTGCTGGCCAACGGCTGATGCGCGCCAACCGCTGGTTCACGCCCTGGCTGCTCGTCCTGCCGGCCCTCGTCTGGCTCGTCGCGTTCAGCCTCTGGCCGTCGATCAACACCGTCCGGCTGTCGTTCACGAACGCCAGCCCGCTGGGGGGCGTGAGCCAGTGGGTCGGGCTCAAGAACTTCGAGACCCTGCTCGCCGATCCGCAGGTGTGGGAGGCGCTGCTCAACAGCGTCATCTACATGGCGATCTGCCTGCCCCTGCTGACCGTGCTGCCGCTGCTCATCGCGGTGCTCGTCCAGCAGAAGCTGCCGGGGATCGCGTTCTTCCGCACGGCGTTCTACACGCCGGTCATCGCGTCGGCCGTGGTCGTCGGACTCATCTGGACCTGGATCCTCGACGACCGCGGCGTCATCAACGAGATGGCGCAGGCGCTCGGCGTCGTGCAGGGCAGCGTCCCGTTCCTGACCGACCGGTGGCTGCTGCTCCTCAGCGCGATCAGCCTGACGGTCTGGAAGGGCCTCGGCTACTACATGATCATCTTCCTCGCGGCCCTCGGGAACGTCGGCAAGGACCTGCACGAAGCGGCCGCCCTCGACGGCGCCGGATCGGTGCGCCGGTTCTGGTCGGTCACCATGCCGGGGGTCCGCGGCACCATGACGCTCGTCGGGATCCTGGTGTGCGTCTCCGCGCTCCGGGTGTTCAGCGAGCTCTACATCCTCACCAACGGCACCGGTGGACCCGGCGGGCAGGACAACTCGCTCGTCATGCTCATCCAGCAGTACGCCCGCGGCTTCACCGGCAACCTCGGCTACGCGTCCGCCCTGAGCCTCCTGCTCTTCGTCGTGACGCTGATCCCGATGCTCGCCCTCGCGCGGATGAACAGCAAGGCGGACAAGTGACGAACACGACGACCACCGAACCCGCCCTGGGCGGGGCGCGCGGTGCAGCCAGCCCGACGCCGGACGTGACGGGCGCAACGGACGCGGGACGGGCCTCCCGGCCGAACGGACGAGACGGACGAGACGGACGCAAGCGCCGTCGCGCGGTCTGGGGTGTCATGTCCACCCGCGAGAAGGTCGTGCGCTACGGCCTGCTCATCGTGGTGCTCTTCATCACGATCGGCCCGTTCCTGTGGCAGCTGTCCACCTCGCTCAAGGGCGCCGGCGAGGACATCTACACCGCGAACCCGTCGTTCATCCCGACCGAGCCGACCATCGAGAACTACCTCAAGGTGGCCGCCGCGATCCCGGTGTGGCGCTACATCGGCAACTCGCTGCTCGTCGCCGCGATCGACGTGTTCGGCAACATCGTCTTCGCGACCCTCGCCGGCTTCGCCCTGGCGCGGCTGCAGTGGCGGCACCGCAAGCTCGTGCTCGGACTGTTCCTCGCGACCCTCGTCCTCCCGGGCGAGGCGACGATCATCTCGCAGTTCGTCACCGTCAAGGACCTCGGCCTCGCCGACAACCTGGTCGGCGTCGCCCTGCCCGGCATGATCGCCGCACTCAACGTGCTGCTCATGTTCAACGCGTTCCGGCAGATCCCCGAGGAGATCGACCAGGCCGCGGTGATGGACGGTGCGAACGCGATGCAGCGGCTGCGGTACATCTCGCTGCCCGCCGTGCAGGGGACCATCGCCGTCATCGCGATCTTCTCGTTCATCGGGGCGTGGGACGACTTCCTGTGGCCGCTCATCGTGCTGCAGTCGCCGGAGAACCTCACCCTGACCGTCGGGTTGCAGTACCTGCAGGGCACGTTCGCGACCGACCAGCGCATGATCGCCGCCGGCACCATGATCGCGTTCATCCCGATCGCCGTGATCTTCGCCGTGCTGCAGCGCTTCTTCTTCAAGGGCGTCGAAGAGGGCGGTGTGAAGGGCTGATGCGCTTCGGGGTCAACTACACGCCCTCGGTCGGCTGGTTCCACTCGTGGCTCGACTTCTCACCGTCGGACACCGCCAGGGACCTCGAGGCGATCGCCTCGCTCGGCGCCGACCACGTGCGGATCTTCCCGCTCTGGCCGGTGGTGCAGCCGAACCGCACCCTCATCCGGGCGTCGGCACTGCAGGACGTCGCGACGGTCGTGGACATCGCCGGCTCGTTCGGGCTCGACGTCAACGTCGACGCCCTGCAGGGGCACCTGTCGAGCTTCGACTTCGTGCCCTCGTGGCTGGACAGCTGGCACCGTCGGAACATGTTCACCGACCCGGACGTCGTCGCGTCGACCGCGGCGTACGTCCGGGCGCTCGCCGCAGCGGTCGCGGACAAGCCGAACCTGCTCGGCATCACCATCGGCAACGAGGTGAACCAGTTCGCGCACGCGCCGCACCCCGCCCCGCACGACATCACGGCGGAGCAGGGGCACGCGTGGGCGGCGGCGATGGTCGCCGCGGCGCGGTCCGGGCTCGCGTCCGGTCCGTCCGGTTCGGCAGGTTCGTCCGGCCTGGAGGCCCGGCTCGACTCGTCCGCGCCGGCTCTGTCCCGCAATGGGTCGCGTCCACGGCCGCTGGTCACCGTCGCGCAGTACGACGCGGCCTGGTACGACGACGCGCAGCCGTTCGGACCGGAGCACGCGGCGGACCACGGTGACGCCACCGTCACGCACTCGTGGGTGTTCAACGGTTCGGCGGCCCTGCACGGCGCACTCGGACCGGGATCGGTGCGGCACGGGGAGTACCTGCTCCAGCTCGCCGCCGCGTGGAACCGCGACCCCGCACGGCCGAACTGGCTGCAGGAAGTCGGGGCGCCCACCAACGTCGTCGCCCCGGAGGACGCCGCCTCGTTCACCGAGCAGACCATCCGGCACGTGCTCGGGGCGCAGGAGGTGCTCGGCGTCACGTGGTGGTGCTCGCACGACGTCGCCAGGTCGCTCGCCGACTTCCCGGAGCTCGAGTACGACCTCGGGCTCTTCACCAACGACGGCCGGATCAAGCCCGCGGGAGAGGCCTTCGCGGCCGTCGCACGGTCCGGCGCCACCGACACCGCTGCTGCGCCGCCGGCCACGGCGCTCGTGCTCGACGACGTGCTGCCCGACGGCTCGGACCGACACGGGATGCGTGCCGACTGCGCCCCCGGCGGGCGGTTCGCCGCCGCCTGGCTCGCGGTCGCGTCGGCCGAACCGGACGGTCGCGGCCCGCAGGTCGTCCTGCGTTCCCGGCTCGGCGACACCGGGATGCTCGCCGCCCGTGGCATCGACCGCTGCGTCGACGTGCCCGCCGAGCTCGACTCCACCTCCATCCGCGTCGCGCACCCCGCGACCACGCGCTGACCCGCGCCCACGCCCCGACCCTGGAAGCCCCCATGCACGACGACATCCCCCTCACCACCGGACGGGCCCGCCGGGTCCTCGACGAGCGCATCACGCCGGCGGTGCACGCCACCGCCGTGCCGTTGGAGACCGCCTGGCACGAGCTGCCGGGGGAGCCGATCCCGCCGGCGCAGGGACTCGCGCTCGAGTTCACGCCGTACGAGGTCGGCACACCCTGGGGTGCGGCCTGGGGGACGACGTGGTTCCGGCTGACCGGGACGGTGCCGGCCGAGTGGGCCCGTCGCCGGGTCGAGGCCGTGATCGACCTCGGGTTCGACAAGAACATGCCGGGGTTCCAGTGCGAGGGCCTCGTGTACCTGGCCGACGGCACGCCGGTGAAGTCGATCAACCCGCGCAACCAGTGGGTGCTGCTGACGGAACGGGCCGAGGGCGGGGAGACGATCGAGCTCTTCGTCGAGGCGGCGTCGAACCCGGTCCTGCTCGACTACCACCCCTTCCTCGTCACGCACGAGGGCGACATCCAGACCTCGTCGTCGAAGCGGCTGTACACCTCGCGCCGGATGGACCTCGCCGTCTTCGAGTCCGAGGTGCACGAACTCGCGCTCGACATCGACGTCCTGCTCGAACTGCAGGCCGAGCTGCCCGAGGGACCGCGACGGATGCGGATCCTGCAGTCCCTCGACGACGCGCTGGACCGACTCGACCTGCAGCACATCGCTGCGACCGCGGGTGACGCGCGTGCGGCGCTCGCCGACGTACTCGCCGCCCCCGCCGAATCTTCCGCGCACACGATCTCGGCGATCGGCCACGCCCACATCGACTCCGCGTGGCTTTGGCCGGTCCGCGAGACGATCCGCAAGGTCGCCCGCACCACCTCGACGATGACCGAGCTCATCGACCAGACCGACGACTTCCTGTACGGCATGTCGAGCGCGCAGCAGTACGCCTGGATCAAGGAGCACCGGCCCGAGGTCTACGCCCGGGTGCAGGCCGCCGTCGAGGCCGGCCGGTTCCTGCCGATCGGCGGCATGTGGGTCGAGTCCGACACCGTGATGCCGACCGGCGAGAGCATCGTCCGCCAGTTCTCGCAGGGGCAGCGGTTCTTCGAGCGCGAGTTCGGCATCCGGCCCAAGGGCGTCTGGCTGCCGGACAGCTTCGGGTACTCGCCGGCGCTGCCGCAGCTCATGCGCCGTGCGGGCTTCGAGTGGTTCTTCACGCAGAAGATCTCGTGGAACCAGGTCAACAAGTTCCCGCACCACACGTTCCTGTGGGAGGGCATCGACGGCTCACGGGTGTTCTCGCACTTCCCGTCGATGGACACCTACAACTCGCGCCTGTCCGGCAGCGAGGTCGCGAAGGCCTCCCGCCAGTTCCGTGAGAACCGGCTCGCCACGGGCTCGATCGCACCGGTCGGCTGGGGCGATGGCGGCGGCGGCACGACCCGCGAGATGACCGGCACGGCTTCACGCCTCGCCGACCTCGAGGGCAGCGCGAAGGTCCGGTGGGAGCACCCGGACACGTTCTTCGACCGCGCGAAGGCCGAACTGCCGGACCCGCCGGTGTGGGTGGGGGAGCTGTACCTCGAGCTGCACCGCGCCACCCTGACCAGCCAGCACGGCACCAAGCAGGGCAACCGCCGGTGCGAACAGCTCCTCATCGAGGCCGAGCTCTGGGCCACGACCGCCGCCGCACGCAGCGACTTCGCCTACCCGTACGACGAGCTCGACGCCCTGTGGCAGCAGGTGCTGCTCCAGCAGTTCCACGACATCCTGCCGGGCACCTCGATCGCCTGGGTGCACCGCGAAGCCGAGGCGAAGTACGCCGAGACGGCCGCGGCGCTGACCGCGATCATCGGCCAGGCGCTCTCGGCGCTCGCCGGTGCCGGAGATGCGGCCGTCGTCGTCAACCCGGCCCCGTTCCTCCAGGCCGGCGCACCCGCGCAGGGCGCCGTCCTGGCGACCGACGTGGCGGAACCGACCGCTGTCACGCTGACGGAGCAGGACGGCGGGTACGTGCTGGCGAACGAGCTGGTGCGGGTGACGGTCACCGACCAGGGACTCGTCACGAGCGCCGTCGACCTGGCCAGCGGGCGCGAGGCGATCGCCGCCGGGCAGGCCGCGAACCTGCTGCAGCTGCACCAGGACTTCCCGAACATGTGGGACGCGTGGGACGTCGACCGGTACTACCGGAACCGGGTCGAGGACCTGGTGGACGTCTCGTCGCTCGAGGCCTCGGTCGACGACGCCGGTGTCGCCCGGGTCGTCGTGTCGCGGTCCTTCGGTGACTCGACCGTGCGGCAGGAGATCGTCCTCGCACCGGGCTCCCGCACGCTCGAGTTCGACCAGACAACCGACTGGCACGAGACCGAGAAGTTCCTCAAGGTCGCGTTCCCGCTCGACGTCCGCGCTGAGCACACCGTCGCCGAGACGCAGTTCGGGGCTCAGAAGCGGGTGACCCACACGAACACCTCGTGGGAGGCCGCGAAGTTCGAGACGTCGATGCACCGCTACGTGCTGGTGTCCGAGCCGGGCTTCGGCGTCGCGCTCGTGAACGACTCGATCCACGGGTTCGACACCACCCGCGACGCCGTCGACGGGCACGTCACCACCACCGTGCGGCTGTCCCTACTGCGCGCACCGCGGTTCCCCGACCCTGAGACCGACCAGGGCGTGCAGACACACCGGTACGGGATCGTCATCGGGACCGACCAGCTCGGGGCCACCGCGGCGGGCGTCCGGATGAACGCCGGCGCGCGGACCCTCATCGGGGCGCACGGGTTCGCGCCGCTCGTGCGGGTGTCCGGCGGGGTCGTGCTGTCGAGCGTCAAGCTCGCCGACGACCGCTCCGGCGACCTGGTCGTGCGGGTGTACGAGCCGGTGGGGCGGCGGGGGACCGGCGGGATCGAGGTCGACGGGCCGTTCGGACCGGCTTCCGAGGTCACCCTGCTCGAAGAGCCGTTGACCGACACGGATGCGTCGTCGTTCGCCGTCGACGCGTACGAGGTGCGGACCTTCCGGTTCCCGCGCGTCTGAGACCCCGGTCGGCGACCGCCGGCCGGTTCATCACTCGAAGAGGAGTGTCATGAAGAAGTCCATGAAGTTCGGGATCGTGGCGGCAATCGCCGCGATGGTGGCGGCGCCACTGGTGCCGTCAGCCGCGACCGCAGCACCGACCGCTGCTGCAGCCGCCGCCGGCACTGCCGCCGCGACGAAGTCGGGGCCGACGAGCATCGCCTACGTCGAGGTCAACAACGACCAGCTCGCGAACGTCGGCCGCTACACGCTGTCCGGCGGTGCGAACGCCTTCGACGTCGCGATCATCTTCGCGGCGAACATCAACTGGAACGGCTCCAAGGCGGTTCTGGTCAACAACGACAAGGTGCAGGCGACCCTCGACAACGCCGCCACGCAGATCAAGCCGCTGCAGGCGAAGGGCATCAAGGTGTCGCTGTCGGTCCTCGGCAACCACCAGGGTGCGGGCATCGCCAACTTCCCGACCCAGGCCGCGGCGTCGGACTTCGCGTCCCAGATCGCCGCCACCGTGTCGAAGTACGGACTCGACGGCGTCGACCTCGACGACGAGTACTCCGATTACGGCGCGAACGGCACCCCGCAGCCGAACCAGCAGTCGATCGGCTGGCTCATCACCGCGCTGCGTGCCCAGATGCCCGGCAAGCTCATCTCGTTCTACGACATCGGCCCGGCCTCGTCCTCACTGTCGTCGTCGAGCAGCACCATCGGCTCGAAGCTCGACTACGCCTGGAACCCCTACTACGGCACGTACTCGGCGCCGTCGATCCCGGGACTCGACAAGTCCAGGTTGTCCGCTGCCGCGGTGGACATCCAGAACACCTCGCAGTCGACGGCGGTGTCGCTCGCGCAGCGCACGAAGGCGGACGGGTACGGCGTCTTCATGACGTACAACCTGCCGGGAGGTGACAAGTCCGCCTACGTCTCCGCCATGACGCAGCAGCTCTACGGGCAGGCCGCGTCGTACCGCTGACCCTTCCGTCCCGACGGCGGCTCGCGCCCCGTGCTCCCCGGTTCCGGCCTGGAAACACGGGGCGCTTCCGTCGTCCACGTCCCGCTGGCTCCGAGGAGGCACCAGTTCCTCCTCGCGCTTGACGGTTCCGGTTCGCAGATCCCGGTGATCGTGAACCGGAACCGTCACGGACCGAGATCGGAACCCGGTCCGGCGCGCTCGACGACGCGGCCGTACGATCGCGACATGGAGCTCGAGTTCCGCGGTGAGGTGATCGAGTGGCGCGGCCCGTCACCGTTCTTCTTCGCCGTCGTGCCGCCGGACGCCGCCGAGGTCATCGCCGACCTCGCGCCGATGCTCACCTACGGCTGGGGTGTGATCCCTGCCCGGGTGACGATCGGCGCCGTGACCTGGACCACCTCGTTGTTCCCGAAGGACGGCGGGTACCTCGTGCCGTTGCGTGCGGCGGAGCGCAAGCGTGCCCGGGTGGAACTCGGCGACGCCCCGCAGATCACGCTCGAACTCGGCAGTCCCTGACGACGCACGGTGCGCGCGTGTTCGCCTCGTGCGACGTTGATCGCTCGGTGCGCCGGAACAACCTCGCACTGAGCAAGCAACCGTGCACGGGCCGGAGAACACTGCACCGTGCGGCGACCGTAGACAGAGGGAGGAACGAGAGAGGGGATGACGGGAATCGAACCCGCGTGGCCAGTTTGGAAGACTGGGGCTCTACCATTGAGCTACATCCCCGCGCTGCGCACGTGTCGCAGCCCGACCATCGTAGCGGACGAACGAGTACCGGACGAACGAGCACGACATGCCAGGGCGCGTCATCCCCAAGCCGGACGCCGGCGCCGAGCGCACGATCCGCTGGTCGCGCGTGGTCTCCTACGCGCTGGTGGTCCTCGCCGCGATCGTGTTCTCGATGCGCCCGGAGCTGTTCGGCGATCCGCAGTCGCAGCCCGCGCACGCCCTGCTGCACGTGTGGCGGATCGTCGTCGGCATCGTGCTCGCTGTCGCGGCGCTCGGGGTCCAGGTGGTGGTCGGCGTGCGGTGGCGCAACGGCCTGCGACGCGCCGCAGCGGACGAGTGACGTCCCTCCCGGGAACCGCGCACCGGGGGACCGCTAGACTCATCGGCGTCGCATGCGCCCTTCGGCGCGCGCGGACACCCTGGCCCAGTCAAACGGGGCGTAGCTCAGCTTGGTAGAGCGCCCGCTTTGGGAGCGGGAGGTCGCAGGTTCAACTCCTGTCGCCCCGACCAGGTCCTCGAGAACCATCGACCACACGAACGTCAACCAACAGGAGAACATCCCGTGGCCACCAGCACCGTCGACAAGGTGAGCGACACCCGCGTCAAGCTCACCGTGAACGTGACGCCGGAAGATCTCAAGCCGAGCATCGACCACGCGTACAAGCACATCGCCGAGCAGATCAACATCCCCGGCTTCCGCAAGGGCAAGGTCCCGCCGGCGATCGTCGACCAGCGCGTCGGCCGTGGCGAGGTCCTGAACCACGCCGTCGGTGACGCCATCGACAACTTCTACCGCCAGGCGGTCGAAGAGCAGGAGCTGCGCATCCTCGGCCGTGCCGAGGCCGACGTCGCCGAACTGCCGAACCTCGCCGACTTCGCGGGCGACCTCGTCCTCACCTTCGAGGTCGACGTCCGTCCCGAGTTCGACCTGCCGGACTACTCCGCGTACGAGCTCACCGTCGACGCCGTCGAGGTGTCGGACGACGAGATCGAAGAGGAGCTGCAGAACCTGCGCACCCGCTTCGGCACGCTCGTGACCGTCGACCGTCCGGCGAAGACCGGCGACTTCGCGCAGATCGACCTGACCGCCAGCATCGGCGACGACGAGGTCGACTCGGCCACCGGCGTCTCCTACGAGATCGGCTCCGGCGACCTGCTCGAGGGCATCGACGAGGCGCTCGAGTCCCTGACCGCCGGCGAGTCGACGAACTTCGAGTCGAAGCTCGTCGGTGGCGACCGCGAGGGCGAGACCGCCCAGATCGCCGTCACCGTCACCGCCGTCAAGGAGCGCGAGCTCCCCGAGGCCGACGACGAGTTCGCCCAGATCGCCAGCCAGTTCGACACGATCGACGAGCTCAAGGCAGACCTCAAGGAGCAGATCGCGAAGTCCAAGACCTTCGGTCAGGGCGCCGCGGCTCGCGACAAGCTCGTCGAGAAGCTCATCGAGGACGTCAACATCCCGATCTCGGAGCAGCTCATCGAGGACGAGGTGCACCGTCACCTCGAGCAGGAGAACCGCCTCGAGGACGACGAGCACCGCAAGGAGGTCTCCGAGTCCAGCGAGAAGGCCTTCCGCTCGCAGATCCTCCTCGACTCCATCGCCGAGAAGGAGGAGATCCAGGTCTCCCAGGAGGAACTGACCCAGTACCTCATCCAGGCTGCTGCGCAGTACGGCATGGAGCCGGCCGAGTTCATCAAGGTCATCGACCAGAACGGCCAGATCCCCGGCATGGTCGGCGAGGTCGCCCGCTCGAAGGCGGTCGCGACCGTCCTGTCGAAGGTGACCGTCAAGGACACCAACGGCGACGCAGTCGACCTGTCCGCCTTCACGGCGGGCGTCGCGCAGGCCCCTGCTGAGGACGCCGAGTAACGAACTCGACGCCACCGGCGATACAGACGGGAGGCACGGTGCCAGCTGGCACCGTGCCTCCCGTCTCGTGTTTTCCGCACCACCGCATTGCTGTCGGCGAACACACGCGAAGTGGTGCGTTGCAACCGATAAGTTCGACAACAAGCGACAACTGAACGGGAGCTTTTCCATGGCCGAAGCAACACTGAACCCCAGTGTTTTTGACCGCCTTCTGAGAGACCGGATCGTGTGGCTCGGCTCCGAGGTCCGCGACGACAACTCGAACGAGATCGCAGCCAAGCTGCTGCTGCTCGCCGCCGAGGACCCTGAGAAGGACATCTACCTCTACATCAACTCGCCCGGTGGCTCGATCACCGCCGGCATGGCGATCTACGACACGATGCAGTTCGTCCCGAACGACATCGTCACCGTGGGCATCGGCCTGGCCGCGTCGATGGGACAGTTCCTGCTGTCCTCCGGCACGCCGGGCAAGCGCTACATCACGCCGAACGCCCGCGTCCTGCTGCACCAGCCGTCCGGCGGGTTCGGCGGTACCGCTGCCGACATCCAGACGCAGGCCAAGGTCATCCTCGACATGAAGCAGCGCATGGCGGAGCTCACGGCCGAGCAGACCGGCAAGTCGATCGAGCAGGTCCTCAAGGACAACGACCGCGACAACTGGTTCAGCGCGCAGGAAGCCCTCGAGTACGGCTTCGTCGACCACCTGCGTGCCTCGTCGGCCGAGGTCGTCGGCGGTGGTGGCACCGTCGGTGACGGCGCGACGCCGACCGCGGCTGCCGACCCCGACGCCCAGTCCTGACCCCCACCGAAGAAAAGGAAACGAGAATGCATCTCCCAATGCTCGGTGGCGCGCAGAACGTCCCGGCTCCCTCCGATCGGTACATCCTGCCGAGCTTCGAGGAGCGCACGGCCTACGGCTACAAGCGCCAGGACCCGTACGCGAAGCTCTTCGAGGACCGCATCGTGTTCCTCGGTGTCCAGGTCGACGACGCGTCGGCTGACGACGTCATGGCCCAGCTGCTCGTGCTCGAGTCGATGGACCCCGACCGCGACATCGTCATGTACATCAACTCGCCCGGTGGCTCGTTCACCGCGATGACGGCGATCTACGACACGATGCAGTACATCCGTCCGCAGATCCAGACGGTCTGCCTCGGTCAGGCCGCCTCGGCCGCGTCGGTGCTCCTCGCCGGTGGCACGCCGGGCAAGCGTCTGGCCCTGCCGAACGCCCGCGTGCTCATCCACCAGCCCGCTGTCCAGCAGGGTGGCGGCCAGGCGTCGGACATCGAGATCCAGGCGGCGGAGATCCTCCGCATGCGCACCTGGCTCGAGGAGACGCTGTCGAAGCACTCCAACAAGACGCCGGCGGAGATCAACCACGACATCGAGCGCGACAAGATCATGTCCGCGCAGGAAGCCGTGGAGTACGGCCTGATCGACCAGGTCCTCACCAGCCGCAAGAACCTGCCGGCGCTCGTCAAGTAGCACCAGCAGGAACGACGAAGGCCCCGCACCGATCGGTGTGGGGCCTTCGTCGTGCAGCGGTGTCAGTCCTCGGTGTCGTCCGTCTCGGGCGCGGGGCGGCGCCGCAGGAGCAGCAGGACCGCGACGACCGCGGCGACGAGGACGACGCCTCCGGCGCCGATCCAGAGTGCGTCGGTCGCGGCCGAGTCGGTGTCACCAGAGGCGGTGCCGGTGGTGGCGGCCGCGGTGGAGTCGTCTCCCGCGGTGGCGCAGGTCGGCGGCGTGGTCGATCCCGAGGCCGCGGAGAAGCCGGACGGGGCCTTCCACGTGAAGGCGTACTCGTCGGAGACGGTGTGGCCGTCGGCGGAGACGATCTGCCACTCGACGGTGTACTTCCCCGAGTCGCCGAGTGCGGCGGGCGTGGTCATCGAGGGGCCGTCGATGTCGACGCAGCCGTCCTCGTAGTACTTCCTGTCCGGACCCACGACCCGGAAGGCGAAGCCCGAACCGGAGTCGCCGATGTCGAGCAGCTTGTCGTTCGTGGTGATCTCGAACGCCTTCGGCAGCGCGGTGAGCGTGCCGCCGACCTCCGGGGTGGACGCGATCAGGTAGTTGTGCGCGCTGGCGGGACCCGCGAGCCCGAGGACCGCACCGCCTGCGATCGCGACGGCCGCGGCGGACCCGGCCACGAGCCTCCAGGCAGAGGACCGCAGTCGAGCCCGACGCGAGCCGCGCTGCGTCACTTGGCGGAGCTCCGACGACGCGTGCCGGCGACGGCGACGACCAGGGCGACGGCGCCGAGCACCAGACCGCCCAGGCCGAGGAAGCGGCCGACCAGGTCGGGGTCCGCAGGGGTCGTCGAGCCGGCTGCGGCTTCGGCGGTCGGGGTGGTGGCGACCGGGTCACCGTCGTCGTCCGTGGCCTCGGCCGCGGTCAGCGTGATCGAGGGGGCCGGGTGCTCGGGCTCGGCCTCGCCGGCCTGCTGCTCCTGGTTCCACTCGACCGAGCGCTTCTCGCAGGTCTGGATCGCGGGGAACTCGACGAGGTCGCCGGCCTTGCCGTCCGGCAGCGAGAACGAGAGGGCGAAGGTGTCGCGCTCGTCGGCGGGGAGCGGGGTCTTCGCGGTGTAGGTGATGCTCGTGACGCGCTCGGCGGCGTCCTCGGCGTGCTCTCCGTCGGCCGCGGCGGAGGGGCTCGTGTACGGCTCGGTCGCCTTCGTGATCTTCCAGTTCGGGTTCACGGTGGGGGTGACCTCGATGACGGACTCCGGCACCTGGAACTCGATCTTCGTGGTGGGGGAGCCGTCGCAGCCGTGCGGGACCGAGAAGGTCGCCGTGGTGTACGAGTTCGCGGCGGTCGAGGTGGCCGTCGCGGACACGTGCGCGCTGGCTGCGCCGGCGGTGCCGAGGACGATGACGGCCACGGCGCCGAGGGTGACGGCGCCGCCGACGGCGAGACGCTTCTGCATGGGGATCCTTCGATGGTCGGGACGGTGTTTCTACAACTTGTAGAGAAGACTGGATCACGGTAGCAGGCCCGAACGCCCTGGGCGAACGCGCGCGCGAAATCCCGCGGCGCCGCACGGTCGGTGTCACCGGTTGCGGTTAGGCTCGTGTCCACGACGAGGTGCCCACCAGCAGCGGTGCACCAGCGGCCGGTGCGAGTGCGCGGGCCGGCACGTCCAACCAGGGAGGCACGGCAATGGCACGCATCGGAGAGAGCGGGGACCTCCTCAAGTGCTCCTTCTGCGGCAAGAGCCAGAAGCAGGTCCAGCAGTTGATCGCCGGTCCGGGTGTCTACATCTGTGACGAGTGCGTCGAGCTGTGCAACGAGATCATCGAGGAGCGTCTGGCAGAAGCCGGCGAGGACACCTCGAGCGGTGACTTCGAACTGCCGAAGCCGCGCGAGATCTTCGACTTCCTGCAGGAGTACGTCATCGGGCAGGACCCGGCGAAGCGCGCCCTCGCCGTGGCCGTCTACAACCACTACAAGCGCATCCGTGCGCAGGGGCAGATCACCGCTGCTGAAGACCGCGACGACATCGAGATCGCGAAGTCGAACATCCTGCTCATCGGCCCGACCGGCTGCGGCAAGACCTACCTGGCGCAGACCCTGGCGAAGCGCCTCAACGTGCCGTTCGCCGTCGCCGACGCCACCGCCCTGACCGAGGCGGGCTACGTCGGCGAAGACGTCGAGAACATCCTGCTCAAGCTGATCCAGGCCGCCGACTACGACGTCAAGCGCGCCGAGACCGGCATCATCTACATCGACGAGGTCGACAAGATCGCCCGCAAGGCCGAGAACCCCTCGATCACGCGCGACGTCTCCGGCGAAGGCGTGCAGCAGGCACTGCTCAAGATCCTCGAGGGCACGGTCGCGTCGGTCCCGCCGCAGGGTGGTCGCAAGCACCCGCACCAGGAGTTCATCCAGATCGACACGACGAACGTCCTGTTCATCGTGGCCGGTGCGTTCGCCGGGCTCGAGGACATCGTGTCCTCGCGCGTCGGCAAGCGGGGGATCGGCTTCGGGGCACCGCTGCACAGTGCGACCGACCACCAGGACCTGTACTCCGAGGTCCTGCCGGAAGACCTGCACAAGTTCGGTCTGATCCCCGAGTTCATCGGTCGTCTGCCCGTCGTCACCACGGTGTCGCAGCTCGACCAGGCCGCCCTCATGCAGATCCTGACCGAGCCGAAGAACGCGCTGATCAAGCAGTACCAGCGGATGTTCCAGATCGACGGCGTCGAGCTCGAGTTCGACCAGGGTGCGCTCGAAGCGATCGCCGACCTGGCCGTGCTGCGCCAGACCGGTGCCCGTGGCCTGCGCGCCATCCTCGAAGAGGTCCTCGGCCCGGTGATGTTCGACGTCCCGTCCGACGACGACGTCGCCCGCGTGGTGATCACCCGCGAGTCCGTGCTCGAGAACGCGGCGCCGACCATCGTGCCCCGGCCGCGGGCGAAGCGCGTCGAGAAGTCGGCGTAGCGCTCCGTTCGCTCCGAAGCCCCGCCACCGGATCGGTGCGGGGCTTCGTCGTGGTGTGGCGGTCGGCACGGCCCGCGGATCGACGTCTGGTTCCTCCCATGACGGCTGCGATGGAAGGTGAGATCGGGCGTACCTGGTCGGAAGTTCCGACCGGGTACGCCCGATTCGACGCGGTACGCCCGGAAGCGCCCGGGCCCTACTCGAGGCCGCGGCGACGCAGCAGCGGCCCGACCTCGGCGTCACGGCCGCGGAAGTCGCGGTAGGCCTCGAGCGGGTCCTTCGAGCCCCCGACGCCCAGCAGTCGTTCCGCGAAGCGTCGACCGGCCGCGCGGTCCAGCCCGCCGTTGTCGCGGAACCACTCGACCGTGTCGGCGTCGAGCACCTCGGACCAGATGTAGCCGTAGTACCCGGCGTCGTACCCGCCCGAGAACGTGTGGGCGAAGTACGTCGACGAGTAGCGCGGCGGCACGGCCTCGACGGCGATACCGGCGGCGGTGAGGGCGTTCCGCTCGAAGTCCTCGACGGACGTGACCGCAGCGGCGTCGGCGGAGGACAGCCGGTGCCACGCCTGGTCGAGCAACGCCGCGGCCAGGTACTCGGTGGTGCCGAAGCCCTCGTTGAAGCCCTCGGACTCGCTCAGGCCCAGGACGAGCTCGGGCGGCAGCGGGGCGCCGGTCTCGTGGTGCTTCGCGTAGTTCGCCAGGACCGACGGCCACGACACCCACATCTCGTTCACCTGGCTCGGGAACTCGACGAAGTCGCGCTCGACGTTCGTGCCAGAGAACCGGGGGTACGTGGTGCGGGCGATGAGGCCGTGCAGCGCGTGGCCGAACTCGTGGAAGAGCGTCTCGACCTCGTCCTGGATGAGCAGCGTCGGTGACCCGGGGGCCGGCTTCGCGACGTTGAGGTTGTTCACCACGACGGGCAGCGTGCCGAGCAGCTCGGACTGCTCGACCACGGGGTTCATCCACGCGCCGCCGCGCTTGCCGTCGCGCGTGTACAGGTCGAGCAGGTACAGGCCAACCGGTTCGTCGTCGTCGCCGGTGACCTCGAAGACACGGACCTCGTCGTTGTAGCCGTGCAGGTCCGGGCGCTCGGTGAAGGTCAGGCCGTAGAGGGCACCCGCGGCGTGGAAGACACCGTCGCGCAGAACCCGGTCGGCCTCGAAGTACGGTCGGAGCGCCGAGCTGTCCGCGGCGAACTGCTCCCCGCGCAGGAGCTCGGTGGCGTAGGCCCAGTCCCACGACTCGATGTCGAACCCGACCGTGCGGGACCGGACGGCCCGCTCGTCGTCGGCGTTCCGGGCTGCAGCGCCGACGAGCGACGACAGCAGGCCGTCGACGGCCTCGGGGGTCTTCGCCGTCTCGTCGGCGGTGACGACCGCGGCGTGGTTCGGGAACCCGAGCAGTTCGGCGCGCTCGGCACGGAGCCGCACGATGCGCAGCAGGACCTCGCGGTTGTCGTACTGGTTGCCGCGGCGGCCGCGGGCGAGCGAGGCGCGCATGATCCGCTCGCGCAGGTCGCGGTTCGCGAGCGACGGCAGCCACGGGTGGCCGGTGTAGAGCGGCAGGGTGATGAGCCAGCCCTCGAGGCCGCGGTCCGCAGCGGAACCGGCAGCGGCGGACTTCGCACCGTCGTCGAGCCCCTCGAGCTCGGCTTCGTCGGTCACGTGCACGGCGGAGTCGTTGGTGTCCTCGAGCAGGTTGCGCTCGAAGGTGGTCGTGAACGTCGACAGCTCCTGGTTGATCGCGGTCAGGCGCTCCTTGCCGGCGTCGTCGAGCCCGGCACCCGCCAGGGTCATCTCGGCGTGGGTGCGCTCGACCAGGCGGAGCGCTTCGCCCTCGAGCCCGGCGGCTGCGGCGCCGTCGAGCACGGACTGCACGCGGGCGTAGAGCCGGGAGTCCAGCGTGATCGCGTCGCGGTGGGCGGCGAGCAACGGCGAGACCTCGGCCTCGAGGTCGTGCAGCTCCGGCGTCGAGTCCGCCGACGACAGCGTGAAGAACACGTGGCTGACACGGGTCAGCAGCTGCCCGGAGCGCTCGAGGGCGATGAGGGTGTTCTCGACCGTCGGTGCGTGCGGATCGGTGGCGATGGCCTCGACCTCGGCGCGCTGCTCGGCCATGCCGGCCTCGAAGGCCGGTCGGTAGTGCTCGAGTCGCACGTCGCCGAAGGGCGGCAGGGCGTAGGGGAGGGTGCTCGGGACGTCGAACGGGGTTGCCATGGCAACCACCCTACGGACGTCGCGCCGCGACGGGGCGGACGGGAGGCCCGTGGCGGCCTGGCCCCGCGCCTCTCCCCACCGGCACGGCCGTCGCGCCGCTGGCGCGTCGCACCGGAACCGGCGGCGTGGGCCCAGTCCGCCTTGTGGGTGCGTTCCTTCCCATCGCGACCGGCTTGGAAAGCGGAATCGGGCGTACCTGGTCGAAAGAACCGACCAGGTACGCCCGGAACGACCAGGTACGCCCGGAACGGCCAGGTCAGCGGGACGGCCCCGTGGCGGCGTCGATCAGCGTCGACGCGGCACGGCGGGCGTGCGCTGCAGGTTCCGTGGTGCCGGCGATGGCAGCAGTGGTCTGCGCGCCCTCGGCGAGCAGGGCGAGCTGTGCGGCGAGTTCCTCGGCACGGTCCGGATCGGCGACGACCTCGGCGGTGAGCTCCTGCACGAACCGCTGGAACGAGTCCTTGTGGTCGCGGGCGATCTCGGCGACCGCGGGCGAGGTCGCGCCGAGCTCGCCGAAGGCGTTGATGAACCCGCAGCCGCGGAACGTGTCGTCGCCGAACCACGACTCGAGGAAGTCGTACACGGCGAGCAGCTTGTCGCGCGGGGTCGTGGCCGCCTCGACCGCACCGTGTACACCGCGCTCCCAGAGGTCGTGGCGCCCGGACAGGACGGCCGCGATGAGCTGCTCCTTGCCCGGGAAGGCCGCGTAGAGCTTCTTCAGCGAGACGCCTGCGCCCGTGCGGATCTCGTCCATGCCGACGGACTGGATGCCGCGCGCGTAGAACAGCTGGTCGGCGACGTCCACGATGTGCGCGCGGACGTCGGCGTCGACCGTGCTGATGGTGCTGGTTGCCATGACGTACCCCGTTCGCTGCGTGTTCACCGTTCCCGAGTTGCGCCGGGAACGATCGTTCTCTAGTGTAAGGCACATCGACGGAGAACGGACGTTCTCCGCGAGGCTCAGGGAAGGAAACGATCATGGGTACCATCACCGTCGGAACCGAGAACAGCGTCGACATCGAACTCCACTACGAGGACAAGGGAACCGGACAGCCGATCGTGCTGATCCACGGCTTCCCCCTCGACGGCAACTCGTGGGAGGGTCAGACCCCGGCCCTGCTCGAGGCCGGCTACCGCGTGATCACGTACGACCGCCGCGGCTTCGGGCAGTCCTCACAGCCGAGCACCGGCTACGACTACGACACCTTCGCCGACGACCTGCACACCGTCCTCGAGACCCTCGACCTGCGCGACGTGATCCTGGTCGGCTTCTCGATGGGCACCGGCGAGATCGCCCGCTACATCGGCCGCCACGGACAGGACCGCATCGCGAAGGTCGCGTTCCTCGCCTCGCTCGAGCCCTTCCTGGCCATCACCGACGACAACCCCGACGGCGCCGGCCCGATGTCGTTCTTCGAGGGCATCGCCGCCGACGTCAAGAAGGACCGGTACGCGTACTTCACGAACTTCTACCAGGACTTCTTCAACCTGTCGGAGAACCTCGGCTCGCGCATCTCGGAAGAGGCCGTCCGCAACGCCTGGAACATCGCCGCCGGCTCGGGTGCGATCGCGTCCGCCGCAGCACCGCTGACCTGGCCGACCGACTTCCGTCAGGACATCCCCAAGGTCACCGTCCCGGCGCTCATCGTGCACGGCACGGCGGACAACATCCTGCCGATCGACGCCACCGGTCGCCGCTTCACCAAGGCCCTGCCGGCCGCGAAGTACGTCGAGATCGAGGGCGCCCCGCACGGCCTGCTCGCCACGCACACTGCCGAGGTGAACGAGGTCCTGCTCACCTGGCTCGCCGAGTAGCCGCTCGCATCGTGAGCAGAAATGGTCGGGTTCCCACCGGGGACCCGACCACTTCTGCTCACCAAGCGAGCACGGAGCGCCCTCGCCCCGCGTCAGTCCTCTTCCGCGGCGTCGTCGGGGTTCGTGACCTGCGCGTGCCCGGCATCGTCGAGGTGGATCGAGGTGCCGTCGTCGAGATCGACGATCGGCTTGCCCTCGAGGAACGTCAGGGTCCAGCCCCAGGTCCCCGTGTCGACCGACTCGGCCGCCAGTTCGTCCTCGACCCCGCGCACGGCGACGACCATCGCTTCGGGCAGTCGCGCAGGCGGCTCCCCACCCACGCTCCATCGTGTGCCCAACTGCATCCGTGCCTCCTGTCCGGTGGTGGACGGGCCGGGTCGCCGACGCGACCCGGCCCGGACGACCGACGTTACGCCTGCTGTTCCGCCAGCTCGATCTCGGTGACGGCGAGCTCGTCGCCGTCGACGAACGACAGGTTCTCGATGCGGCCGACGGCCGCCAGGTCGACCGCCGCGCGCTCGATGAGCGCCCGCGTCTCGGCCGGCGCGGCGACGATGGCACGCGTGACGGGCGTCTTCTGGGACGCCTTCGCCGACGTCTTCGCGCCGCGGATCCCGATGAGCGCCTGTCCGACGGCCGCGAGCAGCCCGGTGGGGGCCGCGTCGGTGGGCAGGTCGGCAGCGGTCGGCCAGGAGGCCCGGTGCACGCTGGTCTCGTGGGTCCAGGCCCACACCTCTTCCGTCGCGTACGGGAGAAACGGTGCCAGCAGTCGGAGCAGCACGTCGATCGCGCCGCGCAGCGCCAGGACCGCGCTCGCCTGGGTCTCGTGCGTCGCGTCGGCCGCCGTGCCGTAGGCACGCTCCTTCACGAGCTCGAGGTAGTCGTCGCAGAAGGTCCAGAAGAACCGCTCCGTGATCTCGAGCGCGCGGGCGTGGTCGAAGCCGTCGAACGCGGCGGTGGCCTGCTCGACGACCGCACCGAGCTCGGCGAGCATGTCGACGTCGAGCGCCTCGGTCACGCTCGTGGCACCCTCGGGCAGCGGGAAGCCGTAGACGAACTTGGCGGCGTTCAGGACCTTGATCGCCAGACGACGTCCGACCTTGATCTGCTTCGGGTTCTGCGGGTCGAAGGCCGCATCGGTGCCGAGCTTGGACGAGGCCGCCCAGTAGCGGACCGCGTCGGCGCCGTGCTGCTCGAGGATCGACAGCGGCGTGACGACGTTGCCCTTCGACTTCGACATCTTCTTGCGGTCGGGGTCGACGATGAAGCCGGAGATGCTCGCGTGCTTCCACGGCACGGTGTCCGCTTCGAGCTGGCTGCGGAGCACCGTCGTGAAGAGCCACGTGCGGATGATGTCCTGCGCCTGCGGGCGGACGTCGTACGGGTACACCAGGTCGTAGAGCGCCGGGTCGGTCTCCCACTTGCCCGCGAGCTGCGGGGTGAGCGACGACGTGGCCCAAGTGTCCATGACGTCGAGCTCGCCCTGGAACCCGCCGGCGACGCCGCGCTGGTCCTCGGAGTAGCCGGGTGCCGGGTCGGACGACGGGTCGACGGGCAGCTGCGCCTCGGTCGGGACGATCGGCTGGTCGAACACCGGGTTGCCGTCGGCGTCGAGCGGGTACCAGACGGGGATCGGAACGCCGAAGAAGCGCTGGCGCGAGATGAGCCAATCGCCGGACAGGCCACCGACCCAGTTGTCGTAGCGGACGCGCATGAAGTCGGGGTGGAACGCGATCTCCTCGCCGCGGGCGCGGAGCGTCGTCTTCAGGGCTTCGTCGCGGGCGCCGTTGACGATGTACCACTGGCGGGTCGAGACGATCTCGAGGGGCTTGTCGCCCTTCTCGAAGAACTTCACCGGGTGGTTGATCGTCTTGACGTCGCCGACGAGCTCGCCGGACTCGGTCAGGGCGTCCACGACGACCTTCTTCGCCGAGAACACGGTCTTGCCGGCCATCTCGGCGTAGAGCGCCTTGCCGGTCGCCGACTCGATCCACGCGGGCTCGTCGGAGCGCACGCGGCCGTCGAAGCCGAGGATCGCGCGGTTCGGCAGCTGCAGCTCGCGCCACCACACGACGTCGGTGGTGTCGCCGAAGGTGCAGACCATCGCGATGCCGGCGCCCTTGTCCTTCTGCGCCAGGTGGTGCGCGAGCACCGGGACCTCGACGTCGAACAGGGGCGAGCGGACCGTGGTGCCGAACAGGTCCTGGAACCGCTCGTCGTCGGGGTGTGCGACGAGGGCGACGCACGCCGGCAGCAGCTCGGGACGGGTCGTCTGGATCACGACGTCGTCGCCGCCGTCCGCACGGTGGAACGCGATGCCGTGGTACGCGCCGGGCATCTCCTTGTCCTCGAGCTCGGCCTGCGCGACCGCGGTGCGGAACGTGACGTCCCACAGGGTCGGGGCGTCGGCCTGGTAGGCCTCGCCGCGCGCGAGGTTGCGGAGGAAGGCGCGCTGCGCGCTCGCCCGCGAGGTGTCGTCGATGGTGCGGTACGACTGCGTCCAGTCCACCGACAGGCCGAGGGTGCGGAAGAGCTCCTCGAACTGCTGCTCGTCCTGCACGGTCAGCTGGTCGCACAGCGCGATGAAGTTGCGGCGCGAGATCGGCAGCTGGTCGGCGGCCTTCGACGACTTGCCGTCGCCGCCCTCGAACGGCGGCGTGAAGTCGGGGTCGTAGGGGAGGGTCGGGTCGCAGCGGACGCCGTAGTAGTTCTGCACGCGGCGCTCGGTCGGCAGGCCGTTGTCGTCCCAGCCCATCGGGTAGAAGACGTGCTTGCCCTGCATGCGCTCGAACCGCGCCTTGAGGTCGGTGTGCGTGTACGAGAAGACGTGCCCGATGTGCAGCGACCCCGAGGCGGTCGGCGGCGGGGTGTCGATCGAGTAGACGGCGTCGCGGTGGTCGGCGGCGTCACGGTCGAAGCGGTAGGTGCCGTCCTGCTCCCAGACCGGCCCCCAGACCTGCTCGAGTCCGTCGACGCTGGGCTTCTCGGGCATGGGCTTGGTCATGGCTGCGCCTTCCGTGCGTGTGTGCGGCACCGAGTCCGTGATGAGGTGCCTGAGTGTCCACGCCTGGTGCGTGGTGTCCCAAGGTTACCCGGTACCGGAGACCCGGAGTCGACCGCGGGAATGCTGGATGGGGAATTCTTTCGGCGGAAATACGCAAATGCCGCACGAATGCAATTGTTTGCATTGATCGGAAATGCTCGTAGGGTGCAATCCGTGAATGCCTTCGAGAAAGTCGCGACCGCCTTCGTCGGTGTGGCCGCGCTGCTCCTGCCGATGTCCCCGCCGGTGCCGGCTGCGGCCACGGCCGCGGCCGCGACCGGTTCGGCTCGGTTCGGGATCGGTTCCGGCATCGACACCACGGCGGACGGCGCGAAGGTGGCCCTCGCGGCGGGGCTCGGCGTGGGGACCGCTCGGGTCGACCTGTGGTGGACGGGCGTCGAGAAGGCCCGGGACGAACTCGTCATGCCCGCGTCGTACCGGAAGTCCGTCGAGCGTCTCCGCGCGGCGGGGATCCGACCGCTCATCGTCCTCGACTACGGCAATCCCCACCACGACGGCGGTGGTGGTCCGACCACAGCCGCCGGCATCGCCGCGTTCGCGCGGTACGCGGGGTTCGTCGCCGCGACGTTCGGCCCGGACGTGGCGGGGTACGAGATCTGGAACGAGTGGCCGAACACCGTCGCGCCGGAGGCCAGCAGTGCTGCACGCTACGTCGCACTGACCCGGGCGGCGTCCGCGGCCGTCCACGCCGCGGCGCCGGGCTCCGTGGTGGCGGGTCCCGCCATGAGCCTGCTCGGGGCGGACGGCCTGCACCCGTGGCTCCGGCAGTGGCTCGCCGCAGGTGGTCCGGCGACGGTCGACGCGGTGTCGGTCCACGCGTACACCGGGACACGACCGCCGGAGACGACTCTGGGGCCCGCGATGCGGGAGCTCCGGACGGCCCTCACGGCGCAACACCGCTCCGTCCCGGTCTGGTGGACCGAAGGCGGCTGGCAGGCCGGTCCGCCGGGGCAGGCGGGTACCGTCACCCCCGCAGTGCAGTCCGCCTGGCTGGTGCGCTGGGGAGCGCTCGCCGCGCACCTCGGTGCCACGCTCGTCGTGCCGTTCACCCTGAACGACGCGGCGTCGACACCGACCGGGTACGGCCTGTACGGCTCCGCCAGCGGTGGGTACACGGCGCGGCGGGCTGCCGCGGCCTACGCGGTCCTCGTGCGCACCGTCGGTGATCGCCGGTTCGTGGCGGTCGAACGGGCCGGCACGGGCGGGGTCTGGATCGTCAGGTACGGCTCGGGCGGGGACGTGGTCCGCGTCGTCTGGTCGACGTCGGGAGTCCGCACGACGTCGGTCGGCGTGCCGGGCGGCTCCTCGCTGGTCTCGGCGACCGGGGCGACGAGCCGGCTGACCGTGGTCCGCGGTGCGGCGTCGGTGCGGGTCCGGGCAGCCCCGGTTTTCCTCCGCTCCGATCGGTGACGCGTCGGAGCGGCGGTTACCACACCGACCTGTCGGACACGCCGGAGACCTGGTAGTCTGTCGGAGTTTGTCCGGCGAGCGCGGGTTCGCAGGAACTGCACCGTTGCCGTCCGCCGGACGCCCGAAGGACGCACCGCACACCGGAGGAACGACTTGGCACCGAACGACGCACCCCACCCGCACGGCGATCGGCCGCTGCCGCACGGCGACCGACCGCTGCGCACGAAGGGCGCTGCGAAGCGCGCTCGGCGCAACCTGACGAAGGACGACGTCACCGTCGTCGAGGAGTCGCTGCTCAAGCGCGCTGTGGCGGCCGCCGCCCTCGGCAACGCGATGGAGTGGTTCGACTTCGGCATCTTCGCGTACCTGACCGTCACGATCTCGCAGGTCTTCCTGCCGCAGGGCGACCCGGCCGCGAACATCGTCGCGACCTTCGGGTTCTTCGCCGCGGCGTTCATCGTCCGACCGATCGGTGGCGCCGTCTTCGGTCCGATCGGCGACCGGATCGGCCGGCAGAAGGTCCTCGCGCTGACGATGATCCTGATGGCCGCCGGCACGCTGATGATCGGCCTGATCCCGTCGTACGACTCGATCGGCTTCTGGGCCCCGGTCCTGCTGCTCGTGGCCCGCTTCGTGCAGGGCTTCTCGACCGGCGGTGAGTACGGCGGCGCCGCGACCTTCATCGCCGAGTACTCGCCCGACAAGCGCCGAGGGTTCATGGGCTCGTGGCTCGAGTTCGGCACCCTGGCCGGCTACGTGCTCGGCGCGTCGATCGTCACCGGCCTCCAGTTCGGCCTGTCCGAGGACGCCCTGCTCAGCTGGGGCTGGCGCATCCCGTTCATCATCGCGGGCCCACTCGGCCTGATCGGGCTGTACCTGCGTCTCAAGCTCGAGGAGACCCCGGCCTTCCAGAAGCAGCAGGAGCAGGCCGCCGAGCGTGAGGGGCAGAAGACCCCGTTCCTCAAGCTCTTCGCCGAGAACTGGCGCGCGCTCATCATCTGCATCGGCCTGGTCCTGGTCTTCAACGTGACCGACTACATGCTGCTGTCGTACATGCCGACCTACCTCGAGCAGAACCTCGGCCAGAACGCCACGTTCGGCCTCATCCTGATCGTCGTCGTGATGCTGCTCATGATGGTCGTCATCACGTTCGGTGGCCGGCTGTCCGACAAGTTCGGTCGTCGCCCGGTGCTCGCCGCCGGCTGCATCGGCTTCATCCTGCTGTCCTGGCCGGCCCTCAAGCTCGTCCAGACCGGCACGGGCGTCGGGGTGTTCTCCGGCCTGCTCATCCTCGGTGTCGTGCTCGTCACGTTCACCTCGACCATGCCGTCGACGCTGCCCGCGCTGTTCCCGACGATCATCCGCTACGGCGCCCTGGCGATCGCGTTCAACGTCTCGGTGTCGCTGTTCGGTGGCACGACCCCGCTCGCGACCTCGGCGCTCATCAACGCCGCGAAGGACGCCGGCTACGGCTGGGCCGAGGACATCCCGGCCTTCTACCTGATGCTGGCCGCCGTCATCGGGCTCGTCGCGGTGTACTTCACCAAGGAGACCGCCGCCACCCCGCTCATGGGCTCCGGCCCGACGGTCGGTTCCGAGGACGAGGTCGCCGGCGTGATCGACGACTACAACGACCCGAACTCGGAGTTCGCGCAGTCCGACTGGGCGAAGGAGTTCGCGACGAGTGAGATCCCGATCATCTCGGGTGACGCGGCGAAGAAGGAGTCCGCCGACTCCTGACCCCGGGGCCGCCCCGCGGCAACCCGCCCTGGAGGCCCGGTGCACGTCCGCCACGGACGCGCACCGGGCCTCCGGTCACGTTCAGGGCACGTGGCCGCCGGCCACGAGACTCGGCGTCAGCGACCGGCCTCGCGGCCGGCGGCCCGAGGCTGGTCGCCCTGCGCGAGACTCGGGCCGGCGGCGAGCCGCTCCGCGGCCTGCAGCAGGTGCGCGGTCACGGGGTGCGCCGGGCGCGCGAACACCGTCGCGGCGGGGCCGTGCTCGACGACCGCGCCCCGGTGCACGACCAGCACGTCGTCGGCCATCCGGCGCACGGCCCGCAGGTCGTGCGACACGAACACCATCGCCACACCGGTGTCGTCGCGGAGCCGCTCGAGCAGGGTCAGCACGGCGTCCTGCACGGTGGCGTCGAGGGCGGTGACCGGCTCGTCGAGGATGATCACCTCGGGGTCGGTGGCCAGCGCCCGGGCGATCGCGAGTCGCTGCCGTTGCCCACCGGACAGGGTCAGCGGCGACCGCGGCCGGATCGCCGGGTCGAGGTCCACCTGTCGCAGGGCTGCGTCCACCCGGGCGGCGAGGGAACCACGGGCGCGGCGGTCGTCGCCCCGCGAGAACGCGTCGGCGAGGACCCGCTCGACCGACCACCGCTCGTCGAACGTGGCGCCAGGGTCCTGCACGACGGCCGCGACCCGGTGGCGTCGGGGTCGTCGGTCGTGTTCGGGGAGCGGTACCCAGGGGGCTCCGTCGAGCGAGACCGTGCCGGCGTCGGGCGTCTCGAGCCCGAGGAGCATCCGCGCCAGGGTGGTCTTGCCCGACCCCGAGGCGCCGATCACCCCGAGCACTCGCCCGCGGTCGAGCCCGAACGACACGTCGTCGGCGGCGCGGACGCCCTCGTAGTCGCGCGCGAGGCCCGCGGCGACGAGCACCCCCCTCGCACCGTGCGAGGTTGCGTGCTGGGTGCCGCGGTCGCCGATCGGCGCACGGTGCGTGGACGTGCGCTCGGTGCGAGGTTGCCCGCTCGGTGCGTCGTCAGAGGACTGCACGGAGCCATCAACCTCGCACCGGTCGACCAGATCGGCACCGTGCGCCGCGCGCACCAGGGCCTGCGTCGCGGCGTGCTGCGGATCCTGCAACACCGAGGCGACCGGGCCCTGCTCGACGATCCGGCCCTCGTGCATGACGGCCACCCGGTCGGCCCACCCCGCGACGAGCCCGAGGTCGTGCGTGATCACGAGCAGCCCCGCCCCGCGCCGCTGCGCCACCCGCAGCTGCTCCATCACGGTGACCGCGACTCCGGCGTCCAGTGCGGTCGTGGGCTCGTCGGCGACTACGAGCGCCGGTGACCCGATGGTGGCCGCGGCGATGAGGGCTCGCTGCCGCATCCCGCCCGACAGCGTGCCGGCGAGTCGGCCGTCGGTCGCGATGTCCGGGTCGAGGCCCACCGCACGCAGGGCATCGCGCACGGCGTCCACGCGCTCGGCCGCACCCATCTCGGTGTGCAGGCGGAGGCTGTCGGCGACCTCGCGTCCGACGGGACGCAGCGGGTCCAACGCGCCCAGGGCCTCCTGGCCGACGTAGCCGACCCGAGACCCGCGCACCTGGCGCCACCGACGATCGGAGAAGGCGCGGACGTCGAGGCCGGCGACGGTGAAGGCGTCGGCGCGGACGGCGGAGCCGGGTGCGGACAGGCCGAGCGCGGCGCGGGCGGTGACGGTCTTGCCGGAGCCGGACGCGCCGACCAGGGCGACGCACTCGCCGGCGTCGACCCGCAGGGCGACGTCGCGCACGATCGGGGTGCCCGCGATGGCGACGGACAGCGCCTGGACCTCGAGGACGGTGGTCATCGGACGACTCCTGTTCGGCGGATCGCGCGACCGAGCACGGTGACGGCGGTCGCGAGCACCACGATGGCGAGCCCGGGGAAGGTGCTCATCCACGGTGCGGTCTGCAGGTAGGTCCGGCCGTCGGCGAGCATCGCGCCCCACTCCGGAGCCGGAGGTGGTGTGCCGACGCCGAGGTAGCTCAGCGCCGAGGCCCAGACGATCGCCTGGCCGACGCCGAGCGTCGCGACCGCGACGACGGGCCAGAGTGCGGTCGGCAGGACGTGCCGGACCACGATGCGGACGGGGGAGCGGCCGAGCAGCACGGCGGTCTCGACGACCTGCGACGACCGGGCCGCGCGGACCAGGCCACGGACGATGCGGGCGTAGCCGGGGGCGGTGGCGAAGCCGACGGCGAGCACGGCGGGGACCGGGCCGGGGCCGGTGACGGCGATGACCACCAGGGCGACGAGCAGCAGCGGCAGGGCGAACGCGACCTCGGTGACGCGGCCGATCACGGCGTCGAGCAGTCGGCCGATGCGTCCGGCGCCGGCGCCCAGTCCGGCGACGACCCCGAGCACGACGCCGGTCCCGCCGCCGATCAGGGTCGCGGCGACACCGACGACGAGCGAGGCCCGCGTGCCGGCGACGACCCGCGACAGGACGTCGCGTCCGGATTCGTCGGTGCCGAAGGGGTGCGCGCCGCTCGGCGCGAGGAGCGCCTCCGACGGGTGCACGGCGAGCGGGTCCGCGCCGCCGAGCAGCGCCGGCCAGGCGGCCGCCACGACGGCGAGCAGGACCACGGCACCCGCGACGGCTCCGGGGACGCCGAGGCCCCGTCGCCGGCGACGTGCTGCTGCCGGTCGTCCGTCGACCGGTTCACCGGCCAGGAGGCTCGGCTCGGCGATGCCGCTCACCGCGCCGCCGCCTCGGGGCCGGGTCCACGGCGTCGCGCGGCTCGCGGGGCGCGGGTGCGCGGGCCTGCGGTGCGCCGGCCTCCGGCGCGCGGGGCGCCGGTGCGCCGGTCTCCGGTGCGCGGGTCGACGACGCGCTCCACGAGGTCCGCGACCGCGAGCACCACGACGTAGGCGGCGGCGGACACCAGCGCGATGCCGGCGACGAGCGGCATGTCCCGCTGCGTCACCGCGGTCACCAGGGCGCGACCGATGCCGGGCAGCGCGAACACGGACTCGACGACGACGGCGCCGGACACGAGGGACCCGAACGCCCAGGCGGACAGGGCGATCCCGGGCAGCGCCGCGTGGCGGAGCAGGTGCCAGGCGAACAGCCCGAGGCGGGTCTCACCACGGCCCCGGGCGGCGAGGGCGAAGGCGGACCGTTGCGCATCGACGACCCCGTCGCGGACGGTCTCGGCCAGGTACCCGGCGACCGGGACGGCCACCGTCAGCACCGGGAGCACCCAGCCGCGCACGGTGCCGTCGCTGACCGCGGGCACCCAACCGAGGGCGCTCGCGAACACCACGATGAGCACGCTGCCGAGCCAGAAGTGCGGCATCACGCTCGCGGTGACACTCAGCGCGCTCGTCAGCCCGGCTGCGAACCGACCGCGCTGCGTCGACCACCAGGCCGCGACGATCGCCAGAGCCCAGGCCACGACGAGCCCGGCCACCGCCAGGGTGAGCGTGACGGGCAGCTGCTGGCCGAGCAGCGTCGCGACCGGGGTGCGGAAGGCGTACGAGTCACCGAGCTGCAGGGTGGCGAGGCGTCCGAGGAACACCGCGTACTGCACGAGCACCGGCTGGTCGAGGCCGTACTCGTGCCGGACCTGGGCGACGGCCTCGGCGGAGGCCTGCGAGCCCGGACCACCGAGGATCGCGAGTGCGGGGTCGCCGGGGATGAGCCGGATCGCGACGAACACGATCGTCGCGACGGCCCAGAGCACGCCGATCCCGCCCGCGAGCCGTCGGACGGCCCACCACACCCAGGGCATCCGTGTCAGCGGTCGATCCAGGCCGTGCCGAACCAGGGCGTGGACACCGAGGTCGTCTGGATGCCGTGCACGGCCGAGCGCACCAGGAAGTGGTTCTGCTGGTCGTAGAGGGGCAGCACGGTGTCGCTCGCCAGGATCGTCTTCTGCGCCTGCTCGTACAGGTCGGCGCGCTCGTCGGCGTCCGAGGTGCGGGCCGCCTGCTCGAGCAGGGTGTCGAGTGCGGGGTCGTCGAGCTGCGCGAGGTTCGCGAAGTACCCGGACGGCGCCGGCTCGATGCTCGCGCTGTCGTACAGGATCCGCAGGACGTCGGGGCCGACCTTCGTGTACGGGGCGCTGACCACGTCGTACTCGTTCGCCGCGAGGGCCGCGTACCAGCTGGACAGGTCGAGCTCGTCGAGCACGACCTTGAACCCGACGGCCTTCTCGGACGCCTGGATCTGCTGGAACAGGCTGCGCTCGGCCGGCACCGACTGGTTCGTCGACACCGGGAACGTCACGGTGAGCTGCTGGCCGTCCTTGACACGGATGCCGTCCGACCCGACCTTCCAGCCGGCGTCGTCGAGCAGCTGCTTCGCCTTCGTCGGGGAGTAGTCGAACCGGCTCTTCTCCGAGTACGCCAGCGGTTCGGCACTCGAGAGCACGGAGTACGAGCGCTTCGCGGTGCCGAGGAACAGCGACTGCAGGCCGGGGTCGATCTCGGCACCCGCGATGAACGCCTGCCGCACGGCCTCGTCACGGAACACGCCGTGGCCGGAGTTCAGCTCGAGGCGGTTCGAGGCACCAGGGCGCGGGGCGTCGAGGTCGCGGATGGCACCCTTCGCCGACGCTGCCTTGAGCTGGTCGGGCTGCGCGTTGTCGATGACGTCGACCTGCCCGGACTGCAGCGCCGCGTAGCGCGACGTCGAGTCGGGCAGGAACCGCCACGTGATGCCGGACAGGCGCGGCTTCGTGGTGCCCCAGTAGTCGGTGTTCTTCGTGAGGGTGACGCGGTCGCCGTGCTTCCACCCGGTGACCTCGAACGGGCCGGTGCCGACGGGGGACTCGCAGTTCGTCGCCTGCTTGCGTTCGAGCGCCTTCGGGGACTCCATGCCGACCCACGGCTGCGAGAACGACTCGAGCAGCGCGCTGTCCGGACGGCTCAGGGAGAGCGTCACGGTGTGGTCGTCGGTGGCCGTCGCCTTCGTGATGGACTGCAGCGCGAGGTACCCGGTGCTCGACGCGGTGGCCGGGTCCTGCACGTGCTCGATGTTCGCCACGACGGCGGCGGCGTCGAACGGGGTGCCGTCGGTGAAGGTGACGTCGTCGCGCAGCGTGAAGGTGAGGGTCTTGCCGTCGTCGCTCGTGGTCCACTTCGTCGCGAGCTCGGGCGTCGGCTCGCCGTCCTCGAGCCCGACGAGCTCCTCGATGTACTGCGTCGCCAGGAGCGCCTGCGGGTAGTTGCCGCCGACGTGCGGGTCGAGGCAGGTGGGCTCGGCGTCGCCGGAGGCGTACGTCAGGGTCCCGCCGCTCACCGGCTTGCTGCTCGTGGTGCTCGTCCCGGCGCCGCTGCACCCCGCGAGGACGAGGACGACGGCGGTGGCGCTCGCGACGGCGGCGACGGTTTTCTGTACTGAGTCCAAGATCATGGCTGCACGAGTCTAGCGGTTTACTGGGGCCCATGGACGAACCGATCCGCCGCGGTGGCCGGCCCCGACGCTCGAGCGCCGAGGTCCTCGCGGACGCCGCTGCCGAGCTGTTCCTCGAGCAGGGGTACGCACGCACCACGGTCGACCAGATCGCCGTGCGTGCGGGGGTCAGTCGCGCGACGTTCTTCAACTACTTCACGGCGAAGTCGGACGTGATGTGGCTCGAGCTCGACGCCGCGGTCGCGGGGCTGCCCGGGTACCTGGCGGCCTCGACCGAACCCAGCGCGGTGCGTGCGGTGGAGCAGGCCCTGCTCGCCGCGGCCCGGGCCCACGACCCCGAGCGGGTGCCGTGGGCGGTCGCGCAGGCCGAGGTGATGGGCATCGGCTCCGAGCTCGTCGCCGGGGTCGCCGTCCGGGTGATGGCGCAGCACGGGGCCGTCGCCGCCTTCGTGGCCGGGCGCACGGGGGAGCAGCCGGGGTCGCTCTGGCCGCAGACGGTCTCGGGCGCGGTGCTCGGGGCGGCTGCTGCGGCGTTCGGGGTGTGGGTCGCCGACGGGGTGGCCCGCCGGCCGCTCGTCGAGTACGTCGCGGCGGCGCTGACCCCGGTGGTCGCCGGCCTCGACGCCCGCTGACGCCGGCGACGGGCGCCCGCGCGTCAGTCGGTGCGCAGCGTCCCGGCGCCGCCGGCGGCCACGTCCGAGGCCGTCCCGTCGCGCACCACCTCGGGCACCTCGTCGCTCGTCGGCCGCAGCGAGGCGTCGCCCGGGTAGCTCAGCGTCAGCACGGCTTCCTCGATGTACGGGCTGTCCTCGAGCGACTTCTCGACGTCGCGCAACCGCACCGCGACGTGCTCCTCGTTCTCGTTGCCCGTCAGGTCGACGGCGGCGACGAGGTACACCCGCGACGGTCCGACGAACTCCAGGTGCAGGTAGGTGACGCGTTCGATCTGCGAGCGGCCGAGCAGCTCGACGAGCACGGCGTTCTCGAGCTCGGGCGACGTGCTCTCGCCGAGCAGGAAGCGGCGGTTGCGGTCGATGAGGATGATCGCCACGACCCCGAGCAGCAGGCCGATCGCGATGGACCCGATCGCGTCGAAGATCGCCAGGCCGGTGATCTGGTGCAGGAACACCCCGAGGAACGCGACGACGAGGCCGATGAGCGCAGCGGCGTCCTCGGCGAACACGGCCCGCAGCGTCGGGTTCGAGGACTGCAGCACGTGGCGCAGCACCGGCACCTTGCGCTTCGTCGCCGCTCCGTGCGCCTGGCGGTAGGCCTGCAGGAAGCTCGTGCCCTCGAGGCAGAACGACAGCGCGAGCACGATGTAGTTGAGCAGGACGTCCTCGGCCGGACCCGTCTCGCCGAGCTCGGAGATGCCGTGGTAGATCGACACGATGGCGCCCGCGGTGAACAGCCCGAACGCGGCGAACATCGACCAGATGTAGGTCTCGCGTCCGTACCCGAGCGGGTGTGCGGTGTCGCGCTTCCGCGCGCCCCGTCGTTCGGCGACCAGCAGGAAGATCTCGTTGCCGGTGTCCGCCCACGAGTGCGCTGCCTCGGCCACCATCGAGGCCGAACCCGAGATGAGCGACGCGATGGTCTTCGCGATCGCGACGAGCAGGTTCGCGCCGAAGGCGATGATGACGGTGAGGGAGGACTCCGGGCGTTCGCCGGAGGCAGAGTCGTCGGGCATCCCTCCAGCATGCTCCCGTCCGCTAAACTCGTGTCACACGAGCGTCGATCCGGCCATCACCGGGGAGCTCCCGGAAGAACGCGGTCCGCGCGAGCGGCTCGTCAGTAGAACCGGGCGGACCGGGCCGCACCGAACCCGAACACGAGCGGTCGTGACGTGCGGACAGCACGGCGTGGCAAGCGAGGTGGTACCGCGGAGCGTGCTCCGTCCTCGTGGAGATCGAGCGAACCCACAAGGAGTCCCGGTGCCGTACCCGTTGAACGCCGATGCCGATGGCGTCGTCCCCTCGCCGTCCTTCCCCGCCGTCGAGCGGGGGATCCTCGCCTTCTGGAAGGGCGACGACACGTTCCAGGCGTCCATCGACCAGCGCCAGGGCTGCGACGAGTGGACCTTCTACGACGGCCCGCCGTTCGCGAACGGCCTGCCGCACTACGGTCACCTGCTGACCGGGTACGCCAAGGACGTCTTCCCGCGGTACCAGACGATGCGCGGCAAGCAGGTGCACCGACGCTTCGGCTGGGACACCCACGGGCTGCCCGCCGAGCTCGAGGCGATGCGCCAGCTCGGCATCACCGAGAAGCACGAGATCGACGAGATGGGCGTCGACGTGTTCAACGCCGCCGCCAAGAAGTCCGTGCTGCAGTACACCGACGAGTGGCAGCAGTACGTCACCCGCCAGGCGCGCTGGGTCGACTTCGAGGACGACTACAAGACGCTCGACACGACGTTCATGGAGAGCGTGCTGTGGGCGTGGAAGCAGCTCTGGGACAAGGGCCTGGCGTACGAGGGCTTCCGGGTCCTGCCGTACTGCTGGAACGACCAGACGCCGCTGTCGAACCACGAGCTGCGCATGGACGACGACGTCTACAAGATGCGCCAGGACCAGTCCGTCACGGTGTCGTTCCCGCTGCAGGGTGCGCGCGCCGAGTCGCTCGGGCTGGCCGGCGTGCGTGCGCTCGCCTGGACGACGACCCCTTGGACCCTGCCCACGAACGCCGCGCTGGCCGTCGGGCCTGCGGTCTCGTACGTGGTGCTCCCTGCGGGGCCGGGAGGCGCGGCTGACGGTGCCGACGCCGGTTCCGTCTCGTACCTGTTGGCTTCGGACACCGTGGCCGCCTACGCGAAGGACCTCGGCTACGAGACGGCCGAGGACGCCGCTGCCGCGGTCGTCCGCACCCTGACGGGTGCGGAGCTCGACGGCGTCGAGTACGAGCGCCTGTTCGACTTCCTCGCCGAGACCGAGGGCATGGAGCACGCCTGGCGCATCCTGGTCGCCGACTACGTCGAGACCGGCGAGGGTACCGGCATCGTGCACCAGGCTCCGGCCTACGGTGCCGACGACCAGGTGGTCTGCGCCGCCGCCGGCATCCCCGTGGTGCTCTCCCTCGACGAGGGCGGGGTCTTCACCTCGCAGTTCGGCGAGGTCGCCGGCATGCTCTGGTCCGACGCGAACAAGCCGCTGACCAAGGCCGTCCGCGACGCCGGTCGTCTGCTCCGCCAGGCGTCCTACGAGCACAGCTACCCGCACTGCTGGCGGTGCCGGAAGCCCCTCATCTACAAGGCCGTGTCGTCGTGGTTCGTGCGGGTCACCGACTTCCGCGACCGCATGGGCGAGCTCAACCAGGACATCAACTGGGTGCCGGAGAACGTCAAGGACGGCCAGTTCGGCAAGTGGGTCGGCAACGCCATCGACTGGTCGGTGTCGCGCAACCGCTACTTCGGCACGCCGATCCCGGTGTGGCAGTCCGACGACCCCGAGTACCCGCGCACCGACGTGTACGGCTCGCTCGAGGACATCGAGCGCGACTTCGGCCGCCTGCCGCTGAACGCCGACGGCGAGGTCGACCTGCACCGCCCGTTCATCGACGACCTGACCCGCCCGAACCCCGACGACCCCACGGGGAACTCGACGATGCGCCGGATCACCGACGTGTTCGACGTCTGGTTCGACTCCGGGTCGATGCCGTACGCCCAGGTGCACTACCCGTTCGAGAACCGGGAGTGGTTCGAGTCGCACAACCCGGCCGACTTCATCGTCGAGTACATCGGGCAGACCCGCGGCTGGTTCTACGTCATGCACGTGCTGTCCACCGCGCTGTTCGACCGACCGGCCTTCAAGAACGTCATCAGCCACGGCATCGTCCTCGGCTCGGACGGCCAGAAGATGTCGAAGTCGCTCCGGAACTACCCGGACGTCTCCGAGGTGTTCGACCGCGACGGCGCCGACGCCATGCGCTGGTTCCTGATGTCCTCGTCGGTGATCCGCGGCGGCAACCTCGTCGTCACCGAAGAGGGCATCCGCCAGGGCGTCCGCGAGTTCATGCTGCCGCTGTGGTCGACGTACTACTTCTTCACCCTCTACGCGAACGCATCGGGGGAGTCGGGGTACCAGGCCACCCGTCGAACGGACAGCACCGACGTCCTCGACCGGTACCTGCTCGCGAAGACCCGGGTGCTCGTGTCCGACGTGCAGCAGCACCTCGACGCGCTCGACACCCCGCTCGCGGCCCAGGCGGTCCGCGACTTCGCCGACGTGCTGACGAACTGGTACGTCCGCCGGTCGCGCGACAAGTTCTGGACCGGGGCCGACGGCGCGGCAGGGGACGACGCCCGTGCGGCGTTCGACACCCTGTACACGGTGCTCGAGACCCTGACCCGTGTGGCGGCCCCGCTCGCCCCGCTCGTCACCGAGGAGATCTGGAAGGGCCTGACCGGTGGTCGGAGCGTGCACCTGACGGACTTCCCCGACGCGGCCGAGTTCCCCGCCGACGACGCCCTCGTCGCGGCGATGGACCGCGTGCGCGACGTCGCCTCGAAGGGCCTCGCGCTCCGCAAGGCGACCGGCAAGCGCGTCCGGCTGCCGCTCGCCACGCTCACCCTCGTGGTGCCGGACCCGGCTGCGGTCGAACCGTTCGCCGACATCCTGCGCGACGAGCTGAACGTCAAGCGGGTCGTGCTCGAGGCCCAGGCCGAGGAGTCACTGGCGCAGTACGGCATCGAGCGGAAGCTCACCGTCAACGCCCGCGTCGCCGGCCCGCGCATCGGCAAGGCCGTGCAGCAGGTGATCCCGGCCGCGAAGAAGGGCGACTGGACCGCGACCGAGTCCGGCGTGACCGTCGGCGGTGTCGACCTGGTCGAGGGCGAGTACACGCTCGACCTCACCGTCGCCGACCCGTCGGTCGCCGTGGCGTTCCTCGACGAGGGCGGTTTCGTGGTGCTCGACACCGTGACCACGCCCGAGCTCGAGGCCGAGGGGCTCGCCCGCGACGTCGTCCGCGCCGTCCAGCAGGCCCGACGCGACGCCGACCTGGACGTCAGCGACCGCATCGTCCTGACCCTCGGGGTCGACGATGCCGCCGACGCGTCGGTGCGCACCCACCAGCAGCTCATCGCGGGGGAGACCCTGGCGACGAGCGTCGAGATCGTGCCCCTCGGGGCAGGCGCCACCACCGATGTCGGTGACGGCGCGAAGGTGACCGTGGAGGTGTCACGCGCATGAGCGACGACGACCAGTACGACGAGCACGACCAGCACGACCAGCACGACGAGGACGGCATCCGGATCCCGGTGGGGCCGTCCGGTGACGCTCCGGTCGAGGCCGTGCCGTACGGCGGTGACGACGACGAGGTCAAGCGCGTCGAGACCGCCCTGTACGCCCGGATCGGTGAGCAGTCGCCCGAGCACCGCCTGACCGCGACCCGTCGCGCGGTCGAGCTGCTCGGCGACCCGCACCTGGCGTACCCGGTGATCCACATCACCGGCACGAACGGCAAGACGTCCACCGCGCGCACGACCGAGAGCATCGTCCGCGCCCACGGTCTGCGCACCGGCCTGATGACGAGCCCGCACCTGGTGTCGATCCGGGAGCGCATCGTCATCGACGGGCAGCCGATCGAGCCGAGCCGGCTCGTCGAGAACTGGGACGACATCGCCCCGGTCCTCGAACTGACCGACCAGGAGCTCACCGCCAAGGGCGAGCTCCCGCTCACCTTCTTCGAGGCACTGACCGTCCTGGCCCTGGCGTGCTTCGCCGAGGCGCCGGTCGACGTCGCCGTGATCGAGGTCGGCATGGGCGGCGAGTGGGACTCCACCAACGTCGTGCAGAGCCAGGTCGCGGTGTTCACGCCGATCGCCATCGACCACGCGAAGCAGCTCGGCAGCACGGTGGCGGAGATCGCGCGGACCAAGTCCGGGATCATCAAGCCGTCGTCCGCCGTGGTGTCGAGCGAGCAGGTCCCGGAGGCACTCGTCGAACTCGAGCGTGCCGCCGAGCTCACCGAGTCGACCCTCGCGGTCGAGGGCACCGGTTTCAGCGTCGTCGACGTGACGCCGGCGGTGGGCGGTCAGCTCATCACCGTGCAGGGCATCGCCGGCCGCTACGACGACCTGTTCCTGCCGCTGTTCGGGCGGCACCAGGCGCACAATGCGGCCGTCGCGATCGCCGCGGTCGAGTCGTTCCTCGGTCGGGGCACCCAGGCGCTCGACGAGGACGTCCTGTCCGAGGGCCTCGCCGGTGCCACCAGCCCCGGCCGACTCCAGCCGATCGCCACCGACCCGACCGTCGTGGTCGACGCGGCGCACAACCCGCACGGCGCCAAGGCCCTGGCCGAGGCGCTGCCCGTGGCGTTCCCGTCCGAGCACGTCGTCGGCGTCGTCGGGATCCTCGGCGACAAGGACGCCCGCGGGTTCGTCCGCGCGCTGAAGGGCACCGTCGAGACCTTCGTCGTCACGCAGCCACCGGGGGAGCGTGCCCTCGACGCGGACGCCTTCGCGAAGGTCGTCGTGGACGAGGTCGGCGCGGACCGCGTCGTCGTCGAGCCGTCGCTCGCCGCCGCGCTGCAGCAGGCACGCGACCTGGCGGACGAGGCGGACGCCGAGGACGCCCTCGTGCTCGTCGCGGGCTCCATCGTGATGGTGGGTGCGGTCATGGACCTGGTCCACCGGGAAGGCGAGACGAAGTGACGAACGCGAACCGTGCCTCCAGGCCGGGGCGTGCACCGCGCACCCGGAAGCCGCGACGCGAGCGTGGGGCGCAGGAGAGCCTGCTGTCGATCGCGCTCGTGCTCGAGGCGATCATGTTCTTCTTCCCGATGCTCGTCGTGTTCGGCAAGGGGACCCTGCCGCCGGCCCTGGCGTTCGGCGGCGGCATCGGCGCGATGATCGTGCTGGCGCTGGCCGCACGCCTGACCGGCAACCCCGCCGGTGTATGGTTCGGGTGGCTGCTGCAGGCGGCCATCCTCGCCACCGGGTTCATCGAACCGTTCATGTTCGCGGTCGCCGTGGTGTTCTTGGCGCTGTGGGTCTTCTGCTTCGTCAAGGGCGGTCAGCTCGACCGTCAGAACGCCGCGCGCCGGGCCGCCATGGGCGAGGACTGACCACCCCTCCGATCCCGCGAACACACTAGGAGTACTGCGTGTCCGACCTCGAAGAGACCCTCGTCCTCGTCAAGCCCGACGGCGTCGCCCGCCAGCTCACCGGTGAGATCCTCCGCCGCATCGAGTCGAAGGGCTACGAGATCGTCGACCTGAAGATGCTCACCGCGCCGCGCGACCTGTTGGACGCGCACTACGAGGAGCACCAGGGCAAGCCGTTCTTCGAGCCGCTCGTCGAGTTCATGCAGTCCGGTCCGGTCGTCGCCGTCCGCGTCGCCGGCAACGGCGTGATCGCCGGCTTCCGGTCGCTCGCCGGCACCACCGACCCCACCAGCGCCGCACCCGGCACGATCCGTGGCGACCTCGGTCGCGACTGGGGCCTCAAGGTGCAGCAGAACCTGGTGCACGGGTCGGACAGCACCGAGTCGTCGGCGCGCGAGCTCGCGCTCTGGTTCGCCTGAGACGCCGGGGGAACGACTCGTGACGAACAACGACCGACCCACCAAGAACGAGCGTCGCCAGCACGCGCGTGAGGTCTCCCGCCAGCGCGCCGATGCCGAGAAGCGTCGCAAGCGCCGCAACAAGTGGTTCCTGCAGGGCGGCATCGGCCTGGGCATCATCGCGATCGCCGCGATCATCACGCTCGTCGTGGTGAACGTGAACAACGCGCCCGCCGTGTCCGCTGCCGGGCCGAAGAACATGGCCACGGGTGCGATCCAGTTCACCGGCGAGGGCGGCGAGGTCACCCCGGTGACCACGAAGGCCGTCACCGCGAAGGGCACCCCGTCGGCAGTCCCGACGTCGAACACCGACGGTGCGGTCGCGGTCACCGAGTACGTCGACTGGGCCTGCCCGGTCTGCAAGCAGTTCGAGGCCGCCTACGCCGACCAGATCCTGGACAAGGTGAAGTCGGGCGACGCGACGCTGGCCATCCAGCCGGTGTCGATCCTCGACCGCAGCTACCAGAGCTCGCGCTACGCCAGCCGGGCCGCGAACGCCGCGATGTGCGTCGCGAACTACGCGCCGGACAAGTTCCTGGACGTCCAGACGCAGTTCTTCGACAACCAGCCCACCGAGGGCACCTCGGGCCTGACGAACGCCGAGATCGCGAAGCTCGTGAAGGCGGGCGGCGCGACCGGGTCGAACGTCTCCGAGTGCCTGTCGACCGAGCAGTTCAAGGGCTGGGTGACGAAGTCCACCAAGCTCGTCACCGCGGACGAGGCACTGCAGGGCACGCAGGGCTTCGGCACGCCGACCGTGGTCGTCGACGGCAAGCGTCTCGACGACCTCAGCACGGTCATCACCGCGATCGACGCCGCGGCGAAGTAGCACCACCCGCACGAGCGAAGGCCCCCGCTTCCATCCGGAAGCGGGGGCCTTCGTCGTCGCGCTGCCTCGTGCCTACGCGGCGCCGCCGTTCTGCTCGACGAACGACGCGAAGGCGTCGGTGTCGGTCAGGGAGCCGGTGAACTGCTTGCCGTTCACGATGATCGTCGGGGTGCTCGTCACCTTGTCGAGTGACGAGTTCGGGATCGGGTCGTTCATCACCCGGTTCGTGGCGTCGGCGACCCACCCGGCGAAGTGCTGCCCGGTGATGCACGAGGTGACCTTGCTGTTCGTCGCGCCGGCGTCCTTCGCCAGCGACGCCAGCTCGTCGTTCGTCAGGCCCTTGGTGCTCTCGGACGGCTGGTTCTCGTAGAGCGACGTGTTGTACGCCAGGAACGCGTCCGGGTCGTAGTCCGCGACACAGGCGGCCGCGGCGGCGGAGCGGGTGGAGTACTTCGACCCGAGCGACACCCGGTCGAGCAGGTTGAACGGGTGCAGTTCGAGCGTCGCGGAGCCGGCCTTCACCCACTCTTCGATCTGGTCCATCTGCGCCGTCTCGAACTGGTTGCAGTACGGGCACATGTAGTCCGAGTACACGGTGATGTTCGCCACCGAGTCGTCCTGCTCCGTCGCCGTCGGGGTCCCACCGTCGGGTGTCGCCTTGGTCTCGACGGGCACGATCTCGCCGCTCTGGCCGGTGAACAGGATGCCGTCGCTCGCCATGTTCCGCGGCCCGGGCCCCGCGGGTTGCACCGAGTTCGCGATCACCAGGACGACCACGGCGACGACCGCCAAGCTGCCGACGATGATGCCGCTGATCCCGAGCGTCTTGTTGCGGCGACGTCGCGCCTGCTCCCGCACCCGGGCTTCGCGAGCGCGCTCTCGGGCGGCGTCGCGACGGACCTTCTTGCTCTCGTTCTCGCTCATCGAGATCGAGCGTAGGTGCTGCCCGGAGGTGGATCGGGCGTCCTGCCTGGGAAGCCCCCAGGAATTCGGTGACGCGTCATCGATGTGTCATCGGCGCCGCATCGAGAACGCCCAGCAGTGGATCAGAAGACCGTCAGGATGGTCGGGAACTTGATGATGATCGTCACGATGATGAACAGGTAGTTCGCCAGCGGGAACGCCCAGCAGAACGGGAGCAGTGCCCGGCCGATCCGCTGGGTGCGGGCACCGAAGCGGCCCTGCGCGGCGTTCCAGATCGTGAACACCCAGAACATCGGGATCGTCATCGACCACACGAGCATGCACCACGGGCACAGCGCGCCGATGAACCAGACGGTCTGGGTGAAGAGCCACGTCACGAAGACCCACGCCAGGAACACGCCGGCGTTGAACGCGATCCAGAACCACCGCGAACCGTTGCGGAAGCCCGCGAGCATCATCACCGCGACGGCGATCGGCGCCACGAAGCCCATCACGCCGAGCAGTGGGTTCGGGAACCCGAACAAGTGGCCCTGCCAGCTCGCCATCACGTCCGAGCAGCTGATGAACGGGTTCACGTCGCACGAGAGCACCGTGTCGGGGTCGGCGTACTTCTTGAACTCGTCGAGCACCAGGGAGAAGGACCCGTACAGGCCGACGAACCCGGTGATCAAGAGGAAGACGGCCATCGGGATCGGACGACGGGGGGCAGGCGCTGACGTGCTCACGCCGTCATCATCGCATGCGGCTTCCGGTCCTTTCCGGGAGCGGCGTGCGATACTGGCCGGAGGTCGTGCGGGCAACCGCAGACCGAAGAGAGCTTTCCGGGCAGTGCCCCACGGGGCAGTGTCCGGACGATCAGGTGCGGTGAGAGCGCACCGTGGTCGGGACAGCGTCACTCCGACGCCGAGCCGACCCGGGCCGGGTGCCCGGACCGGAACGGCAGCGGACGCAACGAGAAGTTGACGCAGACCGATCACGAAGACAGCGAGCGCGGGGCGTCGACGCCACCGCCACAACCAAAGAATTCCCGCCGCCTGACAAGGGTGCGAGTGGGGCCGAGGAGTGCGCCAGTCCATGGTGGAGCAGAACAACGACAACACGACCAACGACGAGAACGCCCCGAAGCGTCGGACCCGCCTGTTCGGCGGACGCCGCGCCCGGTCGTCCGGCCAGCAGGTCGCGGCCGACGCCGTGCAGGTGCCGGCCGTCGACGAGCCCCTCGCGCTGACGGACGGGGCACCGGCAGACGGGGCACCGGCAGAAGCCGTGTCCGTCGCGGTCGAGGCCGTCTCCGCGCAGAGCGCCGAGCCGGACGACGTGAGCACGCTGACCGGCGACCTGCCGGTGGTGACGGCCGAGCCGACCGAGCCCGCAGCCGACGTGGCGGAGCCGAGTGGTGCCTCCCGTCCGACCGAGACCGAGCCGACGGCCGAGGCGAGCGAACCCGCCGCCCCAGCCGAGCCGTTCGTCCCGAAGGCGACGAGCACGCTCAGCCTGATCTTCCACGCCCCCGTCCTGCCGGAGCTGCCGCGCCGTGCCGCGCGGTACGAACGCGACGAGGACGACCGAGACGACCGCTACGAGCGCTCCGACCGCTCCGAGCGCGAGGACCGGTTCGACCGCGATGACCGGTACGACACCGACGAGCGTGAGGAGCAGGGCGGATCCCGCCGGCGCTCGCGTCGTCGGGGGAGCAGCGCCGACCGCGAGGCCCGTGCGCCGCGCGAGCCGCGCGACCACCAGGAGCCCCGCCGCCGCGAGCCCGAGCTCATCACCGAGCCGCAGCGCATCAAGGGCTCGACCCGGCTCGAGGCGAAGAAGCAGCGCCGCCGCGACGGCCGTGACGCCGGACGCCGCCGCCAGGTCGTGAGCGAGGACGAGTTCCTCGCCCGCCGCGAGAGCGTCGACCGCCAGATGATCGTGCGCTCCAGCTCGTCGACCATCGAGATCGGCGTGCTCGAGGACGGCATCCTCGCCGAGCACTACATCACCAAGTCCGAGAACGTGTCGCTGATCGGCAACGTGTACCTCGGCAAGGTGCAGAACGTCCTGCCCTCGATGGAGGCCGCCTTCGTCGACATCGGCCGCGGCCGCAACGCCGTGCTGTACGCCGGCGAGGTCGACTGGAACTCGGTCGACACCAGCCACGGCCGTCGCATCGAGGCCGCGCTCAAGCCGGGCGACAAGGTCCTGGTGCAGGTCACGAAGGACCCCGTCGGCCACAAGGGCGCCCGCCTGACCAGCCAGGTCTCGCTGCCCGGTCGCTACCTGGTCTACGTGCCGAACGGCTCGATGAACGGGATCTCGCGCAAGCTGCCCGACACCGAGCGTGCGCGCCTGAAGAAGATCCTGAAAGAGGTCCTGCCGGAGCACGCAGGCGTCATCGTGCGCACCGCTGCCGAAGGTGCGACGGAAGAGCAGCTCACCCGCGACGTGCAGCGCCTGACCAGCCAGTGGGAGGCCATCCAGAAGAAGGTCGCCGGTGGCCAGGCCCCGGTGATGCTGCACTCGGAGCCGGACCTGCTCGTCAAGATCGTGCGTGACGTCTTCAACGAGGACTTCACGAAGCTCATCATCGACGGCGAGGCCGCCGGCGGCACCATCGACGAGTACCTGTCGGCCGTCGCGCCCGACCTGAAGGACCGCGTCGTCCGCTACGAGGGCCCGGACTCCTTCGAGGAGTACCGCCTGAACGAGCAGATCGACAAGGCGCTCGACCGCAAGGTCTGGCTGCCGTCCGGTGGTTCGCTCGTCATCGACCGCACCGAGGCCATGACGGTCGTCGACGTCAACACGGGCAAGTTCGTCGGCTCCGGGGGCAACCTCGAGGAGACGGTCACGAAGAACAACCTCGAGGCCGCCGAGGAACTCGTCCGCCAGCTCCGCCTGCGCGACATCGGCGGCATCATCGTCGTCGACTTCATCGACATGGTGCTCGAGGAGAACCGCGACCTCGTGCTCCGCCGCCTGATCGAGTGCCTGAGCCGCGACCGCACGAAGCACCAGGTCGCCGAGGTCACCTCGCTCGGCCTCGTGCAGATGACCCGCAAGAAGATCGGCGTCGGCCTGCGCGAGTCGCTCGACGAGGTCAACGCGAAGGTCAACGACAACAACGCCGACCCGGGCCCGAGCAAGGGGCGCCGCAAGGGGCGCAGTGGTGCCGGTGGCAACGGCAGCGGCAGCAACGGCAACGGTGGCAACGGGCACGGCAACGGCGGGGGCAACTCCGGCGGTGGCTCGGGTTCCGGTTCGTCGAACGGGCAGTCGAGCCAGGCGCACCAGATCACCGACGACGTGAAGAGCGCGCTGTCGCGGATCGCCGCCTCGACGATCCCGCACGAGGACTCACCGGCATCGCCGACCTCAGCGGAGGCACCGACCTCGGCCGACGTCCCCGCAGCGACGTCCGCGTCCGACGACTCCGGAGCGGGCGAACAGCCCACCGGGTCGAAGCGTCGGCGCCGTGGCGGCCGTGGTGGACGGAGCGGTGAGCAGTCGAACGCTGCCGCGACCGAGGCCACCGAGGTCGCCGAGTCGGCGCCCGTCGCAGTCGAGGCGGAGGCCGCTGTCGAGCCGAAGCAGGCCGAGCCGAAGCGCGACCAGCCGAAGCAGGCTGCGCCGAAGCAGGCGGTCGCCGAGGCTGCTGCTCCTGCCACCGAGCCGAAGGCCAAGGCCCCGGCCCGCCGTCGGGTCAGCTCCAGCGCGACGGTGACCCCGACCGACAACACGGTCGCGATCCTGGACATCCCGCTCAACGCCGCCCCGAAGCGCGAGCCGCGTCAGGTCGCCCCGGACGCCGAGTCGCTGTTGGACTCCGTGCTCCAGGCGCTGCCCGAGCCGAAGCAGCCGGGTCAGGGCCGTTCGCGGTCCCGCCGGGTGTCGTCGCCGAGCATCAGTGCCCCGGCCACGACCGAGGGTGCGTCCGGCGAGGACACCGACGGCTCCGTCATCCTGGGGAACTGAGCGTGACGAACCCCGGTGACCCGCAGCAGGATCGTGGGTACTACGGTGCGGGCTGGCAGCAGCCCGTACCGCCCGGACCCGGGGGAGCCGGCAGTTCCGCGCCGCCGTACGGTGGGCAGCCTGGCGGGCAGCCTGGTGGGCAGCCGCCGTACGGTGGGCAACCTGGCGGGCAGCCTGTTGGGCAGCCGCCGCACGGCGTCCAGCCCACTGCCGGGGTGCCCTACGCCCCGCCGCGACCGCCCCGTGCGCCGGCCGATCCGCGTCGGGCCTTCGCGCCCGGCGCCTCGGTGAACAACACCGCCGGGGCGCTCATCGCCGTGGTGTCCCTCGTGCTGGTCGAGTTCGTGTCCGGCATCGTCGGGCTCATCGGGACGTCGCTCGTCGTCAGCCCGTTCGCGCACTACGGCGCGGGGGCAAGCCTGGTCGGCAGCTTCATCGCCTCGGTGTTCCTGGCGCCGTTCCCGTTCTACGCGGGGGCGTTCCTGGCGCTGGCGTTCCTGACGCCGATCGCCCGCCGCAGCCCGCTGCCGACCGTGCTGCTCCGTGCGGTGCTCGCCGGGGCTGCCGGGACGATCGCCCTCGCGCTCGTCGGTGTCTTCACGGGCGCGTTCGGTGCGATCACCTCGGGCGGTTCCCGACTCGTGATCGACGTCGTCACGAACCCGCTCCGCAACGGCGTGCCGTTCACGGTGATGCTCCTGGCGAGTGCGACCGCCGCGTGGCTGTGGCTCGGGCGCCCGCGACGGAACCGTGGCGCCGCGCCGACGTCCGGCCTGCCGGGGACGGTACGGCCCGCCGACGCCGTCCCGCCCGCGACCGTGCAGCCGGGGCCGCAGCAGCCGCAGCAGGGCCCGTACGGGCAGGGTCTGGTCCAGCCGGACCCCCACGGGCAGTACGGCGGCCAGTACGGCGCACAGCCCCGTCCGGACCAGCAGCAGCCGCCGGCAGCCCCCTGGGGTGGTCCAGCGCCCCGCTGACCTCGCGTCGTGAGGTCGCTCGTGCGGTCGTGTGGGCGCTGCACGGTGCGAGGTTGACCACATGGTGCGGCCTTCGTACCTCGCACCATGTGGGCAACCTCGCACGGTGCGCACGTGCCCGAGCCGCGACCGCGGTCATGCACGGTCATGCGCGGTGCGGCGCACGCCTGTCGCCGCACCGTGCGAGGTTCTCCGGGCGGTGCAGCGGCCGCGGCACGGTGCGAGCCTCTGGCGACGCACCGTGCTGCCGACCTCGCACGCTGTGGGCAACCTCGCACGGTGCGCACGTGCCCGGGACGCGGCCGCGCACCGTGCGACAGGACGGACGTGGCGGGGGTGCGCCGGGCCTCCCGTCCGCACGTGCGCGGTTGCAGACACCGTGCGAGCCGGCGTGCCCGGCACCGAGTCGGGAACCTCGCACCGTGCGTGCCGGACGCACGCGCGGCGAGTCAGTTGGCGCGCTTGTCGCGCTGCGCCACGCGCAGGCCGCTGCGGATGAGCCGCAGCACGAGCTCCCGGCCGGACACCGCAGAGGCCCCTGCGGCGACCAGTTCGTCGTACTTCGCGAGCGGTACGTCGTAGTGGTCGTGGTCGAACGCACGACGCGGCACACCGGCGCGTGCAGCGAACGCGTGGAGTTCCGCGTAGGATTCATCACTGACGAGGTGCGACCACAGAGTGTCGTGAGCGGGCCACGTCGGTGGGTCGATCAACACGGTCACCGTGCAATCGTACGTGTGTCGCCGTTTGACCGGACCCATGGGGATCGAGTATTCTCGATCCCTGGTGTCAGCGGGCCGTTCTGCCTGCGTCGCCGATCGGGCCCGGCCTTCCGGGAGCCGCTCGTGCAGAAGTGGGCACCCGAGACTTCCCTCAAGCAGAGTTACGTAAGGATTTCCACGTGGTTTACGCAGTAGTGCGCGCCGGCGGCCGTCAGGAAAAGGTCGAGGTCGGCACCATCCTGACCGTCGACCGTGTCAAGGCGGACGACAAGGGCAACATCGACCTCGCCCCCGTGCTCCTCGTGGACGGTGACAAGATCACGTCGGCGGCTTCCGAGCTCGTCAACGTGACCGTCACCGCCGAGGTGCTCGACGACCTGCGCGGTCCGAAGGTCATCATCCAGAAGTTCAAGAACAAGACCGGGTACAAGAAGCGCCAGGGTTTCCGCGCTGAACTGACCCGCGTCAAGATCACCAAGATCGCGTAAGGGAGTCAGCTCATGGCACACAAGAAGGGTGCGAGTTCCACTCGCAACGGTCGTGACTCGAACGCACAGCGCCTCGGCGTGAAGCGCTTCGGTGGCGAGGTCGTCAACGCCGGCGAGATCATCATCCGCCAGCGTGGCACCCACTTCCACCCGGGCGCCAACGTCGGCCGCGGTGGCGACGACACGCTGTTCGCCCTCTCGGCCGGTTCGGTCGAGTTCGGCACCAAGGGTGGCCGCAAGGTCATCAACATCGTCAACGCGTAGTCGCGACGATCAGCTTCAGCGGGAGGGGCGGGCCGAGTGCCCGCCCCTCCTTCGCTTTTCCCGCCGACGGATCACGTCGGCACAACGCGCTGACGGAACCCGTCGGCGCAACGATCTTCCAGGAGTGGAACCATGGCGACCTTCGTCGACCGCGTGACCCTGCACCTCAGCGCGGGGAAGGGCGGCAACGGTTGCGTCTCGGTCCGCCGTGAGAAGTTCAAGCCCCTCGCCGGGCCCGACGGTGGCAACGGTGGTGACGGCGGCGACATCGTGCTCGTGGCCGACCCGCAGGTCACCACGTTGCTCGGCTACCACCGCTCCCCGCACCGTTCGTCCAAGAACGGGCAGCCGGGCATGGGCGACCACCGCAGCGGCGTCAGCGGCGAGGTCCAGGAGCTCCCGCTCCCGATCGGCACCGTCGTGTACGACGAGGCCGGCGAGGTCATCGCCGACCTGACCGAGCCCGGCATGCGCGTCGTCGTGGCTCCCGGTGGCCAGGGCGGCCTCGGCAACGCGGCGCTCTCCACCACCAAGCGCAAGGCCCCCGGCTTCGCGCTCCTCGGCACCGAGGGCTGGGCGGGTGACATCAGCCTCGAGCTGAAGACCATCGCCGACGTCGCCCTCGTCGGGTTCCCGAGCGCCGGCAAGTCTTCGCTCATCGCCGCGATCTCGGCCGCGAAGCCGAAGATCGCCGACTACCCCTTCACCACGCTCACCCCGAACCTCGGCGTCGTCGAGTCGGGCGAGAGCCGCTTCACGGTCGCGGACGTCCCCGGGCTGATCGAGGGCGCGTCCGAGGGCAAGGGCCTCGGCCTCGAGTTCCTGCGGCACGTCGAGCGCTGCGAAGCCCTGCTGCACGTCATCGACTGCGCGACGATGGACCCGGGCCGCGACCCGATCAGCGACCTCGACGTCATCCTGGGCGAGCTCGAGCGCTACCCGGTCCCCGAGGGCCAGGTGCCGCTGCTCGAGCGTCCGCAGCTCATCGCGCTCAACAAGATCGACGTGCCGGATGCCGCCGAGCTCGCCGAGTTCGTCACCGCCGAGCTCGAGGGCCGTGGCTACCGCGTGTTCCCGATCTCCACGGCGTCGCACAAGGGTCTGCGTGAGCTGACCTTCGCGTTGGCCGAGGTCGTCGAGCAGGGTCGTGCCAAGCGCGCGGCCGAGCCCGTCGTCGAGCGCATCGTCATCCGCCCCCGTGCGGTCAACGACCAAGGCTTCACGGTCCGTGCCGAGGGCGGCGAGGAGCACCGCTTCTTCCGCGTCCGCGGCGCGAAGCCGGAGCGCTGGATCCAGCAGACCGACTTCACCAACGAAGAGGCGATCGGCTTCCTGGCCGATCGGCTCGCGAAGCTCGGCGTCGAGGACGGCTTGTTCAAGGCCGGCGCGGTCGCCGGTTCGACCGTTGTGATCGGTGGCGACGGCGGCATGGTCTTCGACTGGGAGCCGACGCTCACGTCCACCGCGGAGCTCATCACGAGCGCGCGCGGGACCGACGCCCGCATCGGTGCGACCTCGCGTCCGACCCGCAACGAGCGGCGCGAGGAGTACTTCGAGCGGATGGACGCCAAGGCGGCCGCCCGTGCCGAGCTCGAGCAGGAGCGTGTCTCCGGCCTCTGGGTGAACGACGAGGTCGTCACCAGCGACGACCTCGAGACCGGCGACCCCGAGACCGGCGGAGTCGAGGCCGGCGACTTCGAGACCAGCGACCAGAAGGACTGACCGCGGCATGACCGACACGACCGCCCGCACCGACCTCGGACCCGTCACCCGGCGAGAGGACATCCCGCGTGCGCGGCGGATCGTGGTCAAGGTCGGCTCGTCCTCGGTCAGCGGTGACGCCGCCGGCCAGATCGGTCCGCTGGTGGACGCCCTGGCCAGCGCCTACGGCCGTGGCACCGAGGTCGTGCTCGTGTCGTCCGGTGCGATCGCGACCGGGTTCCCGTTCCTCGGGCTCGAGGGCCGTCCCGACGACCTCGCCACGCAGCAGGCCGCCGCGGCCACCGGCCAGAACGTCCTGATGTTCCGGTACCAGAAGGAACTCGACCGGCACCGGGTCGTCGCGGCGCAGATCCTGCTGACCGCCGGCGACCTGCAGAACCCCACGCACCGGGTCAACGCGCAGCGCGCCATCGACCGGCTGCTCGCCCTGCGGGTGCTGCCGATCGTGAACGAGAACGACACGGTCGCCACACACGAGATCCGCTTCGGCGACAACGACCGGCTCGCCGCCCTGGTGGCGCGGCTGCTCGGTGCCGACGCCCTGGTGCTGCTGTCCGACGTCGAGGCCCTGTACACGAAGCCGCCGGAGCAGCCCGGCGCCGAGCGCATCGACGAGGTACCGTTCGGCGACGAGCTCGCCGGGGTCACGTTCGGCTCCGTCGGCAAGTCCGGCGTGGGGACCGGGGGAGCAGGCACCAAGGTCGCGGCTGCACGGCTCGCGGCCGAGGCGGGCACGTCGGTCCTGGTGACCGCCACGGCCCTCGTCGACCGCGCCCTGTCGGGCGAGCACGTCGGCACCTGGTTCCACGCCGCGCCGCGTCCCTGACACGGGTCGGACCGCCCGGAGCGGTCACGACTCGCCGCCGGGACGGCGCCGACTGGTCAGGGACCGTCGGCGCGGGCGTCGCGGAGCGACGATCGGCGACCGCTCGCGTGGCGCAGGACGACGTGTCGTGACCGGTCGGCGTGGTGAACGCGACCGCCTGGAGGCCCGGCGCGGGTCCCGGGGACCGGTGCCGGGCCTCCAGGCGGTCACGACGCACCGACGGACTGCGTCGAACGGTCGGGACCGGTCGACGGGGTCGGCGCGAGGCGACGTGGTGCTACCGCTCGGCGGTCGTCGTGCAACGTGTCGTGACCGGTCGGCCGGCGAGACGCCGTCACGCCCGTCACGGGCCGACGAGCGGACCTAGAATCGGTCCATGTCGTCGATCGCGCCCGCCCCGACCCTGACCGACACGCTCGTGGCGGCCCGCACCGCCTCGTCGGCGCTGGCGACCGCGACGACGGCGGTCAAGGACGCCGCCCTGGTGGCGATCGCCGCCGGGGTCCGCGCCGCCACCGACGAGATCGTCGCCGCGAACCACGGTGACCTGGTCGCGGGCGAGGAGAGCGGCCTGTCCTCCGGTCTCGTCGACCGACTCCGGCTCGACCCCGCACGCATCGAGGCGCTGGCCACGGCCGTCGAGGACGTCGTCGGCCTGCAGGACCCGGTGGGGGAGCACCTGCGGGGCTCGTTGCTGCCGAACGGCCTGCAGCTCACCCAGGTGCGGGTGCCGTTCGGGGTCGTCGGCGCCATCTACGAGGCACGACCGAACGTCACGGTCGACATCGCCTCGCTCGCGCTGAAGTCCGGCAACGCGGTCGTGCTCCGCGGGGGATCCGCCGCCCAGCGGACGAACGCCGTGCTCGTGGCCCGTATCCAGGACGCCGTCGAGTCGGTCGGCCTGCCGCGCGAGCTCGTGCAGACCATCGACGAGTTCGGCCGTGCCGGCGCCACCGAGCTCATGCGCGCCCGCGGCCTGGTCGACGTGCTCATCCCGCGCGGCAGCGCCTCGCTCATCCAGACCGTCGTCACCGAGTCGCAGGTCCCCGTGATCGAGACCGGTGCCGGCGTGGTGCACGTGTTCCTCGACGCGTCGGCCCCCGAGCAGCGCGCCGTCGACATCGTCCTGAACAGCAAGGTGCAGCGGCCGAGCGTCTGCAACGCCCTCGAGACCCTCCTGGTGCACGAGCAGGCGGCCGAGCGGCTGCTGCCCGTGCTCGCGGACCGGCTCCGTGCCTCCGGTGTCACGCTGCGCGGCGACGACGCCACGCGGGCGATCGTGCCAGGCGTGCTGCGCGCCACCGACGAGGACTGGGCGACCGAGTCGATGGACCTCGACCTGTCGATCCGCGTCGTGCCGGACGTCGACGCCGCGATGGCGCACATCGCGCGCTGGTCCACCCACCACACCGAGTCGATCGTCACGAACGACGTCGACACGGCCGAACGGTTCCTGGCGACGGTCGACTCGGCGGTCGTGATGGTGAACGCGTCGACGCGCTTCACCGACGGCGGGGAGTTCGGCTTCGGCGCCGAGGTGGGCATCTCGACGCAGAAGCTGCACGCGCGTGGCCCGATGGGGCTGCCGGAGCTCACGAGCACCAAGTGGATCGTGCGCGGGAACGGCCAGATCCGCGGCTAGACTGAACGGCGTCTTTCCCCGACCGAACGGAGCACCGAACGATGACCTTCCTCGCAGAAGCTGCGGAGCACGCCTCCGGGGCCCCGGCGTTCGTGTTCCCGCTCGTCGGCGCGCTGTTCTTCATCTTCCTGGGCTTCGTCACCTGGAGCTTCCGCGACGTGGCCTACCGCCACTCGCAGAAGTTCGAGGCCACCCGCCACCACGAGACGGGTGTCGACGAGTTCGGTCACACCAAGAGCTGATCTGCACCCGATGCTCGAGAGCACCGGACGACCGCGCATCGGGGTGATGGGCGGCACGTTCGACCCCATCCACCACGGTCACCTCGTCGCGGCGTCCGAGGTCGCTCGGGCGTTCGACCTGGACGAGGTCGTGTTCGTCCCCACCGGTCAGCCGTACATGAAGTCCGGCGTCACGGATGCCGAGCACCGCTACCTGATGACGGTCATCGCGACCGCGTCCAACCCGATGTTCACGGTGAGCCGCGTCGACATCGACCGCCCCGGCCCGACGTACACGGTCGACACGCTCCGCGACCTGCACGAACAGCGGCCCGACGCGCAGCTCGTCTTCATCTCGGGCGCAGACGCCGTTCAGCAGATTGTCGACTGGAAAGACCATGATGGTCTCTGGGACCTCGCGCACTTCGTCGCCGTGACGCGTCCGGGACACGACCTGAGCATCAGCGGACTCCCCGAGCGAGACGTAAGCTTGCTCGAAGTCCCCGCACTGGCCATCTCGTCGACCGACTGCCGCGACCGGGTGAGACGTGGTTCCCCCGTCTGGTACCTGGTTCCCGACGGGGTCGTCCAGTACATCTCCAAGCACCACCTGTATCGGAGCGTTGCATGAGTTCGTCCGACGCGCAGCCGCCCCTGTCGCGGCGCCAGGCGCGCGAGCGGGAGCGTGCCGCAGCAGCCGGTTCGCAGCCCGCGACGCCGCCGCCGACCGTCGCCGCACCCGCCGAATCGACGGAACCCCGTCCTCGGCCCGGTTCGCACGTGGCACCCGCTCCCGGCGGTCCGGCCCAGTCCTCCGCTCCGGCGTCCGCCGCGACGGGCACGTCGGCACCGACGGGCACGCCGGCCTCGGCGCCCTCCGTGCCGGTGACCTCCGTCCCTGCAGCCGGGGTGTCGCCGTTCCCGCCCGCCTCGGCGACCGAGATCGTCCCCGGCAGCGGTGGTCTGACCCGCCGCCAGATCCGCCAGCAGCGCGCCGCCGAGAACCAGGCGGTCCTGCCGGTCCCGCTGCAGAACCCCACGCCGCAGTCCTCCGACCGCACCGTCGAGGACGTCCTCGGCTCGGTCGACGCCATCGAGCCGACCTCGGCGCCGCGCGCCGGGGACGAGCCGTCCGGTTCCGAGACCCCCACGGTGCTCGACGAGGCAGCGGTCGCCCAGGCCACCGAGGCCGACGGGTCGCCCGACGCCCTCGAGCCGCTCGACGAAGCCGCTGCGCACGCCGAGGAGCCCCGGCGCCACCGGTCGACCTGGTCGCCGCCCGCCGACGACGCATCCGACGCACAGCCCGAAGCCGGGTCCACGGACGAGGCTCCCGCAGGGACGTCCAGCGACCAGACGAGCACCGATCAGGCGAGCACGGACTCGACGCAGACCGACGAGAAGGGCACTCATGAGACCGGCGCCGACGAGGCGCAGACCGACGCGGACGCCCCGGTCGACGTCGCCGTGCCCGAGCGCCCCTCGGCCACACCGCTCCCGGGGATCCCGGACGGCGCGCCGTCGACCCCGGCGGTGTTCCCGCTGTCCCTCGACCCCGAGGACGACGACACCAACGAGGTTCCGCTCCCCGAGCCTGCACGGACCGACCCCCCGAAGGTCCCCGCGTCCTTCCAGCGGCCGGCCGAGCCGAAGCCGATGACGACGGCCTTCGAGCCGCCCGTCGGGCACTGGTCGCAGCAGGCGCACGGCTCGAACGATGCCGAGGTGCACGACGACTCGACCGGCACCCGCCGGATCGCGGTCACCGACACCAACGCGATCATCCTGCCGAACTCGGCCCTGGCCGACCCGACCGGAGCACTGAACGCGACCGGCGAGGTGATCCTCACCGGGTCCATCGACCTGCCCGCGTCGCTGTCCTCGACGGGGTCGCACCGACCGATCGACGGTGCCGAGGTCGACCGCCTGCTCGAGCAGCACGACGAGCAGCCGGAGACCGACGCCAGCCCGGTGCGCGCCAGCCGCGCGGTGTCCAGCCACACCTCGACCCGCCAGGTCGTCCTCGCCGCCGCGAAGCCGAAGGAGTCGCGCACGCCGCTCATCCTCGGCGTCACGGTCGGCGCCGTCGGTGTCGCCGCAGCCGCGGTCATCATCGTCGCGCTCGTCACGACCCACACCTTCGGCGGCTGACGCCCGACCCGAACCACCGATCCCGACACCTGCGTCGGCCGCGGCCTGGCCGTGCGTCGGCGGGGTGGCTTATGATCGTGACCCATCAAGCGATCCGGCTCCCTGCCGGGTCGACGACCGGAAGGAATCCGTGACCGCCTCCACTCGCGCACTGGAACTCGTGCAGGCCGCCGCTCTCGCGGCGGACGCCAAGCAGGCCGAGGACCTCGTCGCGCTCGATGTGACCGGGCCGTTGCAGCTCACGGACGTGTTCCTGCTCGCAACCGGTCGGAACGAGCGCAACGTGCAGTCCATCGCCGATGCGGTCGAGGAGCACCTCCTCGAGCTCGGCGCCAAGACCCTCCGCCGCGAAGGCCGGAGCGAGGGCCGCTGGGTCCTCATCGACGTCGGCGACATCGTGGTGCACGTCTTCCACGACGAGGACCGTCAGTACTACTCGCTCGAGCGTCTCTGGGCAGACTGCCCGACCATCCCGCTCGAGCTCCCGGTGGACCACACCGCCTGATCAGCGACGCGCCCGGGTGACGGCTTCGATTTCGTTGCCCGGCGTTCGCATGGTGTACGCTTCTATGGTGCCTCCGGGGAACCGGTCGGCACGGAAGCAACACAATCTGGGTCTGTGGCGCAGCTGGTAGCGCACCTGCATGGCATGCAGGGGGTCAGGGGTTCGAGTCCCCTCAGATCCACCGACAACCCCCGTCGTTCTCCGGAACGGCGGGGGTTTTCTCGTGGTGCGGGTGGCCGCACGTGCCCGATACGCTGAGCGCATGAGCAACGATGCGCCGCTGTCCGGAACCCCGCTGACGATCTCCGCCGCCGGGTACACGGCCGACATCGCCACGGTCGGTGCGACGCTCCGGACCCTGCGGCACGAGGGTCGCGACCTGATCGTGCCGTTCGACGTCGACGAGGTCCGTCCGGCGTTCCGCGGTGCCGTCCTCGCTCCGTGGCCGAACCGCGTCGTCGACGGCGAGTACTCGTTCGGCGGTGTCGACCACGAGCTCGCGCTCACCGAACCGGCACGGCACCACGCTCTGCACGGACTGGTCGCCTGGACCGACTTCCGGGTCGAGGCGCAGGAGCCCGACCGCGTGGTGCTCGCCACCACCGTGCAGGCCCAGGCAGGCTACCCGTACCGCGTCGAGGTCCTGGTCGAGTACCGGCTGGACGACGCCGGGCTGCACACCACGATCACCGGCACGAACTCCGGCGCGGACGACGCCCCGTGGGGGACCGGCCCGCACCCGTACCTGGTCGCCGGCGCCGGCACGGTCGACGACTGGACCCTCACCCTGCCCGCGGCCGAGGTGCTCGAGGTCACGCCGGACCGGCTGATCCCGACCGACCTGGTCCCCGTGCACGACGAGTTCGACCTGCGCACCGCCACACGCATCGGCGACCGGTTCATCGACCACGCCTTCACGGGCTTCGACCGCGACGCCGACGGGGCCGCGACCATCGCCCTGACCGCGGCGGACGGCCGGGGTGTCCGCGCGACCTTCGGTCCGGAGTGCCCGTGGGTGCAGGTGCACACGGCCGACCACGTCGTCCCCGAGTACCACCGCGCCGGGCTGGCGGTCGAGCCGATGACGTGCGCCCCCGACGCCTTCAACGACGGTGTCGACCGTGGTCTCGTGGTGCTCGCCGCCGGTGCGTCCCACGCCGCCGCATGGACGATCTCCGCGATCTGACCGGTCCGTTGGCCGGCGCCCGCATCGAGGTCCGCCGGCTCGATCCGGTCCCCGATCTCGGCGCACTGGCCGCCGCGGCCGACGGCGACCTCGTGTGGCTCGACTCCGCGCTGCCGGACGGCGCACCGGAGGCCGCTCGACCACGGGCGCGATGGTCGGTGCTGACGTGGACGGACGGACCGTTCGTGGCTCGGTTCCGCCACCAGGACCGGCAGGCGTCCGTCGAGGTCGCCGCGCCCGCCGCCGACTGGTTCGGTCCGTCGTCCTCCGACGACCGCCCGGCCTTCGCCGTGCTGGCCGACCTCCTCGCGCGGACGCCGCAACTGCCCGAGCCGATCGTCGGCTGCGGCTTCGCGCTCGGCTGGGTCGGGTTCCTCGGGTACGAGCTCGGTCGCGAGTCCGGCGGCCCGGACCGGACCGCCGACGGGTACGCCGACGCCGACCTGCGGTTCGTGGACCGCGCCGTGGTCGTCGACCACACCGGCGGCGCCTGGGCGCTGACGCTCGTCGCCGACGCGGAGCCGGCGGCCAGCGCGCAGAACCGCGCGTGGCTCGAGACGGTGACCGGGGCGCCGTCACCGGCCGACGTGGCGGACGCGGCCACGGGCCTCCCGGCCGGGGTGTCGTCAGCGGTCGGACGCACGTCGCGGGCCGACCACGAACGCGCCGTCGACGCGTGCCGCGCCGAGATCCGCGAGGGCAACGCGTTCCAGGTCTGTCTCACCACCTCCTTCTCCGTGCCGGGCGGGGACCGGGAGGCCCGGGTCGGCCCCGGCACGGACCCGCACCTGTCCGACCCGCACCTGTCCGACTACTTGCGGATGCGGGCGTCGGACCCCGTCCCGTTCGGTGCGTACCTGCGGCTCGGCCCGCTGCGCGTGGCGAGCCGGTCGCCGGAGCGGTTCCTGCGGATCGCCGCGGACCGCACCGTGCTGGCGGAACCGATCAAGGGCACGCGGCGACGACTCGCCGACGCTGCCGCCGACGCGGCCGTGCGGGACGAACTCGCGGTGAGCGCCAAGGACCGTGCCGAGAACGTGATGATCGTGGACCTGCTGCGGAACGACCTGCTGCGGACGGCGATCCCCGGGTCGGTGCACGTCGAACGGCTGTGTGCGGTCGAGACCTACGCGAGCGTGCACCAGATGGTGTCGACGATCGGTGCGGTGCTGCCGTCGGGGACGTCGCCGGCGGACGTGGTGCGGGCGGCGTTCCCACCGGGGTCGATGACCGGCGCGCCGAAGATCAGCGCGATGGCGATCGCCGACCGGCTCGAGGGCGCGCCGCGCGGGGTGTACTCGGGGACGATCGGGTATTTCTCGGCGAGCGGGGCGGTCGACCTGTCGGTGGTCATCCGGACACTGGTGACGGTGGTGGACGCCTCGGGCGGCGGGGTGGATCCGGTCGAGGTCCGGTCGCGGACGCTCGGGGCCGGGGGAGCGGTGACGTGGTCGTCGGTGGCGTCGGACGAGGCGGACGAGGTCGTGACGAAGACGCGGTCCGTGCTCGGCGCGGTCGGTGCGGTGGCGACGTGGTGAGCTGACCGAACACGCGTTCGACCCGATTGTCCACGGATGTCGGACGCGATTGACATCATCGAACACATGTTCGAATATGAGGGCATGCAGACGGCGGCGGCACTCCGGTCGCCCGGCCCGGACCGGGTCGGGCGGGGCGGTGCTGCGCGCGGGGGTTCGGGTGCTGCGCGCGCGGACCACCTCGGTGACGCCCGGGCGGCGCTCGACCGCATCACGTCCCTGCGGTCCCGGGTCACCGACATGGAGTCCACCCGCGTCGACACCGCGGGGCTCCCGACCGCTCCCGCTCTCGAGCCGCTGCTGCCCGGCGGTGCGATCCGGGTCGGCGGCACCTACGCCGTCCCCGAGTCGGTGCTGCTCGCGATCACCATGCTGCAGGCGGCCTCGGCGGCCGGTGCGTGGTGCGCGGTCGTCGGGGTGCCGTCCTTCGGGATCGAGGCCGCGGCCGCCGCGGGGATCGACCTCGAGCGGCTCGTGCTCGTCCCCGATCCGGGCGACCAGTGGCTCGCGGTGACCGCGGCGATGGCGGACGTCGCCCAGATCGTCCTCACCCGACCGCTCGGGCGGGTCGTGCCGGGTGACGTCGCCCGGCTGTCTGCACGGCTCCGGCAACGCGGCGGTGCCCTCGTCGCGCTCGGGTCCTGGCCCGGTGCCGACGTCACGCTGCGGATCACGTCGTCGGTGTGGAGCGGCATCGGGCAGGGCCACGGGCACCTGACCGAGCGCCGCGCCACCGTGACGGCGACCGGCCGTGCGGGTGCGGTGCGCCCCACGAGCACCGAGCTCTTCCTGCCCGCGGCCGACGGCACGGTCCGGACGGCGACCCCCGTGCCGTCGGTGGGGTCCGGCGACACCCGGGTGCTGCGGCCCGTGGCGGTGGCGTCGTGACCGCCGCGGTGCTGCTGTGCGTGGCGGTGGCGTCGTGATCGCGCCGGGGCGGGTCCGGGCCGACGCGATCGCCCGCGGCGGGGCGCTGCCCGAGCCACCACCGACCCGGACCATCGTGCTCTGGTGCCCGGACTGGCCCGTGATCGCGGCGGCCCGCGCGGCCGGGGCACCGCCGGAGCAGCCCTTCGCCGTGGTCGCGAAGGGCCTGGTGTTCGCGAGCTCCGCGTCCGCACGGCAGCACGGCGTCGTCCGGGGCCTCCGGGTGCGCGAGGCGCAGGCGCGCTGCCCGGAGCTCGTCGTGCACCCCTACGACGACGCGCTCGACCACCGCGCGTTCGAACCCGTCATCCGCGCGGTCGAGGCGGCCGTCCCCGGGGTCGAGGTACTGCGTCCCGGCACCCTCGCCCTGCGTGCCCGGGGACCGGCGCGGTACTACGGCGGCGAGCGGGCGGCCGCGGCGACCCTGGCGGGGATCGCGGCCGACCACGGTGCCCCGGCGGTGCGGGCCGGTGTGGCGGACACCCCGTTCGCGGCGGAGCAGGCAGCACGGGCCCGACCGGTGCGTCCCGGCGAACGGGTGCGGATCGTGCCGGTCTCCGGCTCGTCGGACTTCCTGGCGGCCCTGCCCCTCGGTGTGCTCGGCGACCCCGAGCTCGCGACGGTGCTCGACCGGCTCGGCATCACCACGCTGGGCGATTTCGCGTCGCTCAGCGACGAGCAGGTCCGCGACCGGTTCGGGGTCGCCGGAGCGTTCCTGCACCGGCTGGCCGGCGGACGCGACCCGCGGGAGATCTCGGCACGCGCGATCCCGCCCGAGCTCCGGATCGAGGCCGCCTTCGAGCCCCCGCTCGACCGCGCCGACCAGATCGCGTTCGCGTTCCGGCGCTCCGCCGACGACTTCGCCGCACGCCTCCGCGCCGCTGGGCTGGTCGCGACGACCATCCGGGTGGGGATCGTCGACGAGCGGGACATCCTGCTCGAACGCACGTGGGCACACCCCCGCTGGTTCGACGCCGCCGACGTCGTCGACCGGGTGCGGTGGCAGCTCGCCGGCGGGGTCGACCCGACCGGGCTCGAGGCCCCGGTCACCTCGGTCGTGCTCGAGCCGGTCGCCGTCGACGACATGGCGAACCACGAACGCGGACTCTGGGGCTCCGGGCCGGACGAGCGCGTGCACCACGGGCTGGCCCGGATCCAGGGCATGGTCGGGCACGACGGGGTGGTGAGCCCGCGAGTCGGTGGTGGTCGGACCCTGTCCGAGCGGGTGGTGCTCGTGCCGTGGGGCGACGCCCCACCCGGCGGCGAGCGTGCCCTGGCCACCGTGCGCGACCGACCGTGGCCCGGCAAACTGCCCGGGCCGCCGCCCGCCACCGTCCTCGAGCGTCCCCGGCCGGTCGACGTCGTCTCACGCGACGGCGCGAGCGTCGACGTCGACGACCGCGGTGTGCTGTCCGGCGCGCCCGAACGCTTCCGCACCGAGGGGGACCGGGGCGGCGGGTTCGCACCCGTCACGGCCTGGGCGGGCCCCTGGCCGCTCGTCGTGCGGTGGTGGGAGTCCGGCGGTCGACGACTGCACCGGCTGCAGCTCGTCGACGCCGAGGGCCGTGCTTGGTACCTGGTGTTGGCGGACCACCGGTGGTGGGCGGAGGCGATCGCCACGTGAACCGATCCAGGAGCAGGACCTGATGGGCTACAGCAACCCACCCGTGCCGTGGTCGCAGTTCGAACGCGCCCTGTCGGACAAGCGCAGTCCGGGGACGGCGAAGGCCGGTGACGGCGGGGACAGCCCGGCGTGGTCGCGCAAGCGCGAGCCGTACGTGCCCACGGACCAGCCGGCGGCTGCGGACGACGGCCCTCCGGTCGTGCCGTACGCCGAGCTGCACGCGCACTCGGCCTTCAGCTTCCTCGACGGTGCCAGCCAGCCCGAGCAGCTGTTCGAGGAAGCCGCACGGCTGCGCCTGCACGCCCTCGCCCTCACCGACCACGACGGCTTCTACGGTGCCGCCCGGATGGCCGAGGTCGCCGAGGCGTACCCGCAGGTCGGCACCGTCTACGGCACCGAGCTCTCGCTGGGCCTGACCGAACCGCAGAACGGCGTCCCCGATCCCGAGGGCTCCCACCTGCTCCTGCTCGCCGACGGGCAGGACGGCTACCACCGGCTCGCGGGCACGGTGACGAGTGCGCACCTCGCGGCCGGGTCCGAGAAGGGCAGCCCACGCTACGACCTCGACGAGCTCGCGGGGCGGGCCGACGGACACTGGCGGGTGCTCACCGGGTGCCGGAAGGGCACCGTCCGGCAGGCGCTCGAGCAGGGCGGGGAGTCCGCGGCGGAGACCGCGCTGCGCGTGCTGCTCGACCGCTTCGGGCGCAGCAACGTCGTGGTGGAGCTCCTCGACCACGGCGACCCGCTCGACAGTGCGCGGAACGACGTGCTCGCGACCCTCGCCGAGCGGTACACGCTGCCCCTGGTCGCGACCGGCAACGTCCACTACGCCACCCCGGACCGGTTCCCGGTGGCGACGGCGCTGGCCGCGGTCCGGGCCCGGCGCAGCCTCGACGAGATCGACGGGTGGCTGCCGGCCGCCGACACCGCGCACCTGCGCTCCGGCGCCGAGATGACCCGGCGGTTCGGGCGGTACCCGGGGGCGATCGAGAACACCGTCACGCTGGCCGACGAACTCGGGTTCCGGCTGCGCACGGTCAAGCCCGGACTGCCCGACCTCGACGTGCCGGACGGCCACACCGCGATGTCCTGGTTGCGGGAACTCACCTGGACGGGTGCACGTCGCCTCTACCCCGGCAGCGCCGACGGCGTGGACCCGCAGAAGCGCGAGCGCATCGAACGCGAGCTCGCCGTGATCGAGGACAAGAACTTCCCCGGCTACTTCCTGATCGTGCGCGACATGGTGCAGTACGCCCGCAGCCGGGGGATCCTCTGCCAGGGGCGGGGCTCCGCCGCGAACTCCGCGGTCTGCTACCTGCTCGAGATCACCGCGGTGGACTCGATCCGCTACGGCCTGCCGTTCGAGCGGTTCCTGTCGGCGATGCGCGACGAAGAGCCCGACATCGACGTCGACTTCGACTCGGACCGCCGCGAAGAGGTGATCCAGTACGTCTACGAGAAGTACGGCCGGTACAACGCCGCCCAGGTCGCGAACGTCATCACGTACCGCCCGAAGGGTGCCGTCCGCGACATGGCGAAGGCCCTCGGCCACAGCCCGGGGCAGCAGGACGCCTGGTCGAAGCAGGTCGAACGGTGGGGCTCGGTGACCGAGAGCCAGGACCACGACATCCCGCCGGCGGTCGTCGGGCTGGCGAGCGACGTCCTGGGCTTCCCGCGCCACCTCGGCATCCACTCGGGCGGCATGGTGCTCACCGACCGGCCGGTGGGTGAGGTCGTGCCGATCGAGCACGCGCGGATGGACGGCCGCACCGTGCTGCAGTGGGACAAGGACGACTGCGCCTTCATGGGGCTCGTGAAGTTCGACATGCTCGGCCTCGGCATGCTCGCGGCGCTGCAGTACTCGTTCGACCTGGCGGCGGAGCACTGCGGGGAACGCTGGGAGATGCACTCCATGCCGAAGGAGGAACAGGGCGTCTACGACCAGCTCTGCCGAGCCGACACCATCGGGGTGTTCCAGGTGGAGTCCCGTGCGCAGATGGGCACCCTGCCCCGGCTGCTCCCACGGCGGTTCTACGACCTGGTGATCGAGGTCGCCCTCGTCCGCCCCGGCCCGATCCAGGGCGGTGCCGTGCACCCCTACATCCGGCGTCGGACCGGCGAGGAACCGATCACGTACATCCACCCGTCGCTCGAACCGGTGCTCGAACGCACCCTCGGGGTGCCGCTGTTCCAGGAGCAGCTCATGCAGATGGCGATCGCGGTCGGCAACTGCTCGGGCGACGACGCCGACCTGCTGCGGCGGGCGATGGGGTCGAAGCGCGGCCACGAGAAGATCGACCGGCTGCGCGACAAGCTCTACGCGGGCATGTCGGACAACGGCATCCACGGCGAGGACGCCGACGCGATCTACGCGAAGATCCAGGCGTTCGCGAACTTCGGCTTCGCGGAGAGCCACTCGATCAGCTTCGCCCTGATCGTCTACGCGAGCGCCTGGATGCGCCTGCACTACCCGGGGGCGTTCCTGGCCGCGCTGCTCCGGGCGCAGCCGATGGGGTTCTACTCACCGCAGACCCTGGTCGCCGACGCCCGTCGGCACGGCGTCCAGGTGCTCCGACCGGACATCCTCCGCTCGGGTGTCGACGCAACGCTCGAACCGCTCGGCGACGACCAGGTGGTGCCCCCGTGCGGTGACGACGCCTGCCTGCACACCGAGCAGCCGCCGGTGCTGCCCTTCGACAAGGCACTGCCCGACGACACCGCACGGCACCGCCGCGACGGCGCGTTCGCGGTCCGGCTCGGACTCGCCGAGGTCGCCTCGCTCAGCCGGAAGAGCGCCGAGAAGATCGTCGCCGAGCGTGACGCGAACGGTCCCTTCGTCGACATGTCCGACCTGGCCCGCCGGGTGGGGCTGACGACGGCGCAGCTCGAGGCGCTCGCCGCTGCCGACGCCTTCGCCCCGTTCGACATCGACCGCCGCGGTGCGATGTGGTCGGCGGCCCAGGCCGCTGCGGAGCGCGCCGATCAGCTGCCCGACACGCAGGTCGTCGTCCAACCGCCGCTGTTCGGGCAGATGACGAGCGGCGACGTCCTGATCGCCGACATGTGGTCGACGGGCATGACGACCGACGACCACCCCGTCCGGCACGTGCGCGACCGGCTCGCCGCCCGCCGGGTGCTCAGCGTGCAGGACACCGCGACGGCCGAGACCGGGCGGCGGGTCGAGATCGGCGGGATCGTCACGCATCGGCAGCGTCCGGCGACGGCATCGGGGATCACGTTCATGAACGTCGAGGACGAGACCGGGCTGGTCAACGTCATCTGCAGCGTCGGGGTGTGGGGACGCTACCGCCGGGTCGCCCGGGAATCCCCGGCGGTGATCGTCCGCGGCATCCTCGAGCGGTCGCCCGACGGCGTGGTCAACCTGGTGGCGGACCGGATCGAGCACCTGTCGTTGTCCGTGCGCACGCGGTCGCGGGACTTCCAGTGAGTGGTCGCGGGCAGCGGTCCGCGCGCGGCGGGCGGCGGGCGCGGAGGAGGCGCGCGGCTACTCGACCTCGGGCAGTCGCACCGTGACCTCGAGTCCGCCGGAGCGCACGTTCCGCAGCGACGCCGTCCCGCCGGCGCGTTCGGCCACCGCACGGACGATCGCGAGGCCCAGCCCGGATCCACCCGGCAGGGCGATCGCACCGGTGGCCGGATCGGGGTTCGGGCGCGACTTCCGGGCCTCGTCCGGTCGGGTGAACCGGTCGAACGCCACCGGGATGAACGACTCGGGGACACCGGGGCCGTCGTCGGTGACCTGCAGGACGCCCTCGCCGCCGGTGCTGCGCCAGGACACGAAGATGCCGCCACCGCGGGGGAGCGCCGACACCGCGTTGCCCGCGATGTTCGTGACGAGCTGCGCCATGCCACCGGTGTCGAGCCGGTAGCGAGGTTCGTGGGTCCCACCGCCGATGCCGGGCCCGGAGCCACCGACGGCCACCGGGGCCTCGAGGTCGAAGTCGACGGTGACGTCCTTGGCCGACGCGATGAGCCGGACCCGGTCGACGGCCGCCATGACCTCGTCACCGAGGTCGGACCAGGCGGTCTCCGGGCGCTGGTCGCCGTCCTGTTCCCGCCGTTCGGACTCCTCGATCCGCGACAGCGCGAGCAGGTCGTTCGCCAACCGGGACAGCCGGGCGACGCTGTGCTTGGCGCGCTCGATGTGGGCAGCCAGGGCGGCGGCGTCGTCACCGTCGAGCGACGCCAGGTCGAGCTGGGTGGTGAGGATGGCAAGCGGTGTGCGGAGCTCGTGGCTGGCGTCGGACACCATCTGTCGTTCCCGCTCGGTGGCCTGGCGCGTGCGGGCGAGGAAGGCGTTGAGGGTCGTGGCGAGGGACGCGAGTTCGTCCTGCGCGGGGCCGACGGGCAGCTCGGCCCGTTCGGGCGCGACGGACAGCCGCTCGGCCTCTCGGCGCATGCGGTTGACGGGACGGAGTGCCGCGGTCGCCAGGATCCACGAAGCGACGCCGAAGGCGAGCAGGATCGCGACGCCGGTGAGCGACAGGGTCGAGGTGAGGTCGTCGACCACGATCGCCTCGGCCTGCGAGTTCCGGGCGGCGACGACCGTCCACCGGCCGGCCTGGTTCACGGGGTGTTCGACGACCACGCGGTACTCGGACCCGGACACCCGGATGATCGAGGTGCCGGCCGGAGTGGAGGTCAGGCTGCCGAGAGCGCTCTCCACCCGGGTGGGCATCGTCGAGAGCACGATGTCGCCGGACGGTGAGACCACGGCGACGAGCTGCGCGTTGCCCGGCGGGGACAGGTCGGGATCGCTGTCCACCTCGAGCGTGGCGACGTACGGGTCGGCGTCGGCGTCCAACAGGGTGCGGGTCGCACTCGCGACGACGCTGACCACCTGGAACCGCATCACCAGCACGAGCAGCACGATCACGACCGCGGCGATCGCCGTCGAGCCGATCGTGATCCGTGCCCGCAGGGACAGCAGGCGCAGGGGGCGGACCAGACCGCGTCGTGGGCGGTCCGGCCCCGGGCGAGCGGAGGCCCCGCTCACGCCCCGAGCAGATCCAGGCGGTACCCGCGGCCGCGCACGGTGGCGATCGCGACGGTGGCCTCGTGGGCAACGAGCTTCTTGCGGAGGTACGAGATGTACTGCTCGACGACGTTCGGGTCGACGTGCTGCGAGCCGTCCCAGACCTCTTCGAGGATCTTCGGCCGGTCGACCACGCTGCCGGCGGAGCGAGCCAGCAGGCGGAGCAGCGCGAACTCGGTCGGGCTGACGGCGACGCGCTGGCCCTTGATCGAGATGCGACGGGCCTCGGAGTCGATCGAGACGTCGCCGACCTCGATCGTGCGGGGTGCCCCGGCGGACTCGCGGCGACCGAGGGCGCGGAGCCGGGCGGTGAGCTCGGCGAACGCGAACGGCTTGGTGAGGTAGTCGTCCGCGCCGGCGTCGAGGCCGAACACGCGGTCGTCCACGGCGTCGCGCGCGGTGACGAGCAGGATCCGCACGGGGTCCTCGCGCTCGCGGATGCGTCGTGCGAGCTCGAACCCGGACATGCCGGGCATCATCACGTCCACGACGGCCAGGTCGAACGCCTGCTCGCCGAGGGCGATGAGCGCCTCGACCCCGTTCTCCACCGCCGTCACGCGGTACCCCTCGGCAGCGAGACCGCGCTCCATCAGGGCACGCATCTCGTCGTCGTCCTCGACCACCAACAGCCGCATAGTGGACCTCCTCGGACCCATCGTGGCATCGAACGGGCGCGGAGGGTCGATGCCCGGGCCGAACTCACTGAATCTCGTCACAGGAGCGGGTACCGTGGCTGCCAGGCCACCGGGCAGAACGGTCTGTCCCGCGTTCTAGGGACATGAGGACTTCTTGCTTCATTGGTAGGATCACCTGGCGGACAGCGCTTACCCGAAGGGCGGTCCGTTGCACCAGGGGGCACCATGAACGACCCGAACGACCACGCGTCCGTCGACCACCCGTCCGTCGACCACCCGGCCATCGTCCGTCTCCGCGCGGAGCTCGATGCCGCGTGGAAGGGCATCGGCGCACTCGGCCAGATGGAGGGCGTCCGCCGCGACCGCGTGGTCGCCGAACTGCGGACGGCCGTCCCCGACGTGGCGAGCCGCGCGGCGCGCGAAGTCGGCACCGAGGCCGTCGTCGCGGAGATCAGCCGGTTCGCCGACGTGGGCGTGCCCGGCACCGATCCCGCCGTGCCGGCCGCGGTGATCTGGGACGACGTCGTGCAGACGGCGGCCGAAGCCGCGCGCGCCACGCGCTGACCGGCACCGGCACGCCGCGACCGAGCGGCGCCGGCACTGGCACGCCGCGACCGACCGACCGACCGACCGACGTCAGTCGTCCTCGCCGAGCAGCTCCTCGCGCACGCGTCGGACGTCCTCGAGCAGGGCACCGATGAGCACCCAGTGCCGTGAGTTCGGTCGCACGATCTCCATCGGCGCGGTCAGCGCGGGTTCCGCGGTCGCCACCCCGGCATCGTCCCGACCGGCGCCCGCGGCGAACGACGGGTCCAGCCGTGTCGACTCGACCCGGGCGCTCAGCGCGCGGACGTCCGAGCCGATCCGGGCCACCTCGGTCGCGATGCCGCCGACCACCGGATCGGCGCGCAGGTCTGGTGCGGTGTTGTCGTGGATCGCCCGGGTCATGCCGGTGACGCGCGTGACCAGGACGCGCAGGTGCTCGGTGATGGCGACGTCGCGGTCGAGGATCGTGCGGTGCCGGCCGCCACGCGGGTTCATCGTCAGGGACTCGCGGGCCGCGTTCAGTGATGCCTCGGTCTTCGCGTGCTGCTGCCGGAGCGCGCGGGCCCGCACCAGGGCGTCCTGCCACCGGTCGCGGTCCCACCCCTCGGTCAGGCCGATCGCGACGCGTTCGAAGGCCACGGCGGTGTCGCGGGCGAGTCGGGCGACGGCGAGGTGCGCCGGCTCGAGCAGGACCGGCGGGATGATCAGGGCGTTCACGACGAGGGCGACGATCGCACCGATCACCGTCTCGAGGATCCGGTCGGCCGAGTAGTTCGGCGTGACGACCCCCGCGGTGAGCACGAGCATCCCGCTGATGCTGACCTGGGTGGCCGAGGTCGGGGTCAGCCGGAGCACCCAGGCGATGAGGATGGCGAGCACGACCACGAGCAGGACGACCCACACCGAGTCGCCGAGCAGCAGGTGGAACCCGGTGGCGAGCAGCACGCCGAGCACGACACCGGCGCTCCGCTCGAGGCCCTTGACGAACGACTGGTTGATGCTCGGCTGCACGACGAGCAGCGCGGCGATCGCGGCGAAGGTCGGGAACGGTCCCTGGATCAGCAGCCGGCACAGCAGCACCGCCGCGACGACCGCGACCGCGGTCTTCACGACCTGCAGGAACGGCGTGCGACTGGAGCTGCGGAGACGCGCGACCGGGTTCACCTCGACCACGCTAGCCACCGCCCGCACGCCGAGCCGTGCACGAACGCGACGAAAACGTCCGGACACGGTTGACTGATGTCGTGTGGCCCAACCATGAGCGCGTCATCCCGCAGGCCTTCGCCGGCTCCGGGACCTCCGTCGTGGCCGCACGGGCGCACTCCGTCGAGCCCTCGGGCAACGGCTACCTGTACGGCTACGAGGTCGACACCGTCGACCGGAACGGCCAGCGCGCCACCGTCCTGACGTACGTCGACACCGGCGGCGCGCACGACCAGAACAGTGCGATCGTCACCGATCCCGCGACCGGCGAACCCGTCTCGGTGTGGGCGTACCCGAACGACCCGGGTCTGCCGGTGCTGCCGCAGGTGACCTACCGCGACGCGGTCGCCGAGCTCCTGACGACGCTCGGCATGCCGGTCACCGACCCGGTGCTCACGGTGGCCGCGTACCGACCGGGCAAGCGGGCGGTGGTGCGGGTGGACGCCCCCGAGCGCACCCTGTTCCTGAAGATCGTCCGTCCGCACCGGGTCGCGCCGATCGTGAAGTCGCACGAGCAGTTCGTGGCGGCGGGCCTGCCGGTGCCCCGCGTGCTGTCCAGCCGCGGCGACGGACTCCTCGTACTCGAGCGGATCCGCGGCGTGCCGGCCGGCAGCCGCATCCTCGACATCGCCGACGACCCGCGGTTCGTCGCGTCGCTGGCCGCCCTGAGCGGTCGGGTCGCGACCGTCCCGATGACCCAGCAGGCCCGTGCCGACGCGATGGACCACGCCGACTGGCACCGCCGCACGCTCATCGCCGCGTTGCCGCAGGACGCCGACGAGATCGACCGCCTGTACGACGCCATCGGCCGCCGGTCGATCGGCTGGACCAGCGCGACGAAGCAGGTCGTGCACGGCGACCTGCACCTCGAGCAGGTCTTCGTCGACGAGGACGAGCCCTGGCGCATCTCCGGCCTGCTGGACATCGACACCGCGGGGTGGGGCTTCCCGGTCCGCGACATCGGGGCGGTCGTCGCCCACCTGGTCGTCACCGGCCTCTGGCACCGATCGCGCGGCGACGCCGACCGCGGAGCCGCGGCCGAGCGCCTCGCCGACGCGATCGCCCGCGACTGGGTCGCCCGCAACCCGCGCGAGGCCGACCGCATCGGGCCCGCCATCGGTGCCCAGCTGCTCGCCCACGCCGGCGGCCAGGCGACCACCGGCTCCGCGAACGGCATCCAGACCGCCGAGCAGCTCCTCGCGGCGACGCGGGCCGCGTTGGCCGAGGCTGCTCCGGTCCTGCCGGCGGCCGGCCTGGTCCGCCCGCGGTCCGCGCCCCGCGTCTGACGGCTCGCAGCCCCCGTCGCGAAAGCGACAGATCTGCGCGGAACATTGGCGGGGAACTGTCGCTTTGGCGGGGTGGTCGGCGTGGGGATCCGGGATCTGTCGCGTCGGCGGGGTGGACGCGACCGGCGTCGCACGGGAGGCGCGTGGCGGGCCCGCACCGTGCCTCCCGGCCGGTACACGGGGCATTCCAGGAGGCGCGACGCGCGCGGGCGACGCGGAGTCGCCTCTGTCGGGGGTCGGGGAGTAAACTGAGCGCGCACGCACCGCGTTCCCGCGTGCCGCGTCGATTCCGGACGCAGCCGTCGATCACTTGATCGACGCGGGAACCGGGCCGTGACCGCCCCGCGGGGGCGTCACGTGCGTGTGACGACGCCGGATCCCGGCGCGGACCGTCGCACCCGGCGCCGAGCAGGCGCTCGCGGTGGAACGGTCCGCGGGACTCCACCGGACGTCCCGAAGCGGGGACCGGCGATGCGGTGGGCCACGGTGGCCCGCAGCCGAACCGGAGCCGTGTCAGGCCCCGGTGCAGGACTTCCGCCCCACGGGCGGCTCGCCCCGATGCGTGGGCGGAACAGGAGGAGCGTTGGCTCGATCAGGCACCCGGCGAGCTGCCGGCGGGACGCGGACCGCGTCACGTCGGACGAGGCCGCTGGACAACGACGGCGTGATCCCCGTCCTCGCCCGCGCGGTGCGCGAGGTCGAGGCGGCGGCGCAGCGCGGACCGCTCAAGGCGACGAACCGGACGAAGTTCCAGGCCGTCGCACTGCTCATGCGCGAAGAGCGCGCACGGGTGAAGGGCGACACCGACCTCACCGACTCGCAGCGCGCCGAGCAGCTCAAGCGGCTCGACGGCGTGGCGACGATCCTCGCGAAGACCGCGGCCCGCGACACCAGCGTCATCCAGCTGCTCGCGGAAGAGGTGCAGGTCTCCGAGGCGACCCGCGCCGTCAAGCGCGACATGATGATCGCCGGCGGCATGGAGCTGCAGCCGGAGGACCTCGTCATCGCGGCGGAGCCCACCCCGGTCGCCGAGACCCCGGTGCGCGCGGTCACCCCGCAGGCGGTCGTGCAGCGTCAGCTCGCCAACCCGTTCCTGCCGCCGGACTTCGCACTCGCCGACCAGCCGGTCGCGCACCCGCGTCGCCTGGCGAACTGGGAGCTCTTCGGTCCGCTGTTCAAGTCGTTCGAGTACGGCGCAGGCGGGGGAGCGGCGACGATGCCGCTGCCCGAGCCGACCTCGCTGCACTCCCGCTCCGGCACCACGCTGATGAAGCACCAGGCCGAACTGGTCGCCGCCGCGTCGCAGGGGCACCGCACGTTCCTGCTCGCCGACGAGCCGGGCCTCGGCAAGACGGCGCAGTCGCTGCTCGCCGCCGACGCCGCGAACGCGTTCCCGCTGCTCGTCGTCGTGCCGAACGTCGTCAAGACGAACTGGGCGCGCGAAGCCGAACGCTGGGTGCCGAACCACCGCGCCACCGTCATCCACGGGGACGGCAACGACCTCGACGGGTTCGCCGACATCATCATCGTGAACTACGAGATCCTCGACCGGCACGCCGGCTGGCTCGGCGGCTTCGGCTTCAAGGGCATGGTCGTCGACGAGGCGCACTTCATCAAGAACAAGGACTCGCAGCGCGCCCGCTTCGTGCTGCAGATCGCCGACCGCATCCGGCAGCGCACCGCAGCGCCGCTGCTCATGGCGCTGACGGGCACCCCGCTCATCAACTCGGTCGAGGACTTCCGCACCATCTGGGAGTACCTCGGCTGGATCGACGACAAGAAGCCCCGCGCGAAGCTCATGAACGAGCTCGAGGAGATCGGGCTGACCCCCGCCGACCAGGGCTTCTTCGTCGAGGCCCGTCGTGCCGTCATCGACCAGGGCATCGTCCGACGCCGCAAGGTCGACGTCGCCGCGGACATCCCGGCCCGCCGGATCGCCGACATCCCCGTCGAGCTCGACGGCGACGAGGGCCGCTCCATCCGCGACGCCGAGCGCGAGCTCACCGCGAAGCTCGTCCGCCGGTACCACCAGGCGCTCGACGCCCGCACCGGGCAGGACCCGGTCGTCGGCATCGACCACAAGCTCGTCCGGCAGGTCGCCCGCTGGGAGCTCGAGGACCAGGACGCCTCGTCGACCGGCGAGAACGTGTTCTCGATGGTCCGACGCATCGGTCGTGCCAAGGCCCAGCTCGCAGCGGACTACGCCGCGCAGCTCGCGTCGAACGTCGGCAAGGTTGTGTTCTTCGCGAAGCACCTCGACGTGATGGACCAGGCGGAAGAGGTCTTCGCTCGACGTGGCCTGCGCACCGCCACGATCCGCGGCGACCAGACGGCCACGCAGCGCACGGCGCAGATCGACTCGTTCGTGAACGACCCTGACGTCGCCGTGATCGTCTGCTCGCTCACCGCGGCCGGCGTGGGCCTGAACCTGCAGGTGGCGTCCAACGTCGTGCTCGCCGAGCTGTCGTGGACGAGCGCCGAGCAGACCCAGGCGATCGACCGCGTGCACCGCATCGGGCAGGAAGAGCCCGTCACTGCGTGGCGCATCATCGCCGCGCAGACGATCGACACCAAGATCGCCGAGCTCATCGACTCGAAGGCGTCCCTGGCCGCCCGCGCGCTCGACGGTTCGGACGAGGAACTCGTCGACTCCGGCGACATCCAGCTCGACGCCATGGCCGCGCTGCTGACCGAGGCGCTCGGGGGCTAGGGACCGCGTCGCGCGGCGCACACCCGTTCAGCACGACCAAAGTCCGTCCGAACCACGTGATCACGCGGTTCGGACGGACTTCGGTTGTGCGGGGCTCCGCCGCTCAGATGCGTGTGTGCGGTACTTCGCCGCTCAGATGCGGGACTGCACCTCGGCCAGCGACGGGTTCGTCGCGGTGCTGCCGTCGGGGAACACGAGCGTCGGAACGGTCTGGTTGCCGCCGTTGACCTCGGCGACGAGTTCCGCCGTGCCCGGGGTCTGCTCGATGTCGACCTCGGTGAAGGGCACGCCGGCCTTCGTCATCTGGTTCTTCAACCGGGCGCAGTAGCCGCACCACGTGGTCGTGAACATCGTGACGCCGCCGGCTTCGGGGGTGAACTGCTCGCGGGTGATCGTGTCGCTCATGGCGCCAGGCTAACCCCGCTTTCTGGACGGCCTTGACGCGCTTATCCGATATAGCTAGGTTAAGCCGCATGGATCCGATCCAACGCATCACCGCCCCGACGCTCGACGTGCTCGACGCGCTGCTGACCGTCGACGGCCCGGCATGGGGGCTGCTCGTCATCAAGGCCACCGGGCGCCAGGCCGGCACCGTCTACCCGATCCTCGAGCGACTCGAGCGGCAGGGGTGGATCACGTCGTCGTGGGACGACGAGACCAGCCGGCCGGGGCCGCGTCGTCGGCTCTACGAGTTCACGCTGGACGGGGTCGACGCCGCACGCGACCTCGTCGCCGCGCGTCCGTCCGCCGCGACGCCCGCTCGTCCGGCTCGCTCGGCCCACCGGCCGGTGACCTCGTGAGCGCGCTCGACCGGGCGCTCGTGGGGGTCGCCGTCGCCGTCTCACCCGCAGCACACCGCGCCGCTCGCCGCGAGCAGTGGCTCGCCGACGTGCGCGATGCCCACGAACTCGACCTCTCACCGACCGCACTCGCGTTCGGCGCGTTCACCACGGCGCTGTTCCACCGACGCGCCGGCCACCGTTCCACCTGGGGGGACACCATGACCGCACTGCCGACACCCGTCCGTTCTGCACCGCACACCATCCGCACGATCCCGGTCCTCATCGCGCTCGCGGTGCTGTCCTACGTCGTCTCGGTGGGCGTCCTCGCGCTCCTGCAGCGGTACAACGGCCTGCCGGAGGCGCGCCTCGTCTTCGACATGGTCGGGATCGGGCTCGCAGTGGTGCCGGGCGCCGCTGTCGCAACGAGCGTCCTGCTGGTGTCGGACGTCGCACGCCGCCGCCGGGTCCTCGGCGCCGTTGCCGTGTTCGCCATCACCGCAGTGTGGTGGGCGATCACGAACGGTTCCCTCAACGTCCCCGTGTACGCCCCGGTCCAGGTCGGCGTCATCGCGGCTGGGCTGCTCGCGGTCTGGCTCGTGGTGCTCCACCGGCCGGGATGGACGTACTCGCTCCTCCTCCTGCCCGTCGTCGCTGCCATCCTGGTGTTCCCGCTCACGGAAGCAGCGAACGGCACGGGCATCCCGTACTCCGTCATGGCGCTGGTGTCGTGGATCGCGCAGCTCGTCCCGTTCCTGGTCGCCGTCGTCGGAGCCGTGGTGGCGTCACGGTTCTCCACAGATGCGCCCGCGGTGGTCGAGGCGCACGGCGAAGCCCTGGTAGACAAGACCGTGTGAGTGACACCCACCTCGAGATCGAGCGCACCTACGACCTGCCAGAGGGCGGTGCCCTGCCCGATCTCGTCGGCGCCGGTGGCATCCTCCGCACCGAGCACCAGGAGCCGTTCGAGCTCGATGCGACGTACTGGGACACCGAGCGGTACGACCTGGTGGCGGCGCGGGTCACGGTCCGCCGGCGGACCGGTGGCCCCGACGCCGGGTGGCACATCAAGCGGTCCGAGTCGGACACGGTCCGCCACGAGCAGCACTTCCCGCTGACCGACGACGCCGACACGGTGCCGACCGAGGTTCTCGCCGCGCTCTTCACCGAGCGACGCGGCCGTGGCCTGCGCCCCGTGGTCCGCATCTCGACCACCCGCACCGTCACCCGCCTGCTCGACGAGGACGGCGACCAGGTCGCCGAGCTCGCCGATGATCAGGTGACCGCGCAGCGCCTCGACGACGACGCTCCCGAAACGCCGCGCACCTGGCGCGAGGTCGAGGTCGAGGCCGTCGCCGACGTCGACCCGCAGGTGGCGCACGAGCTCTTCGCGGCCCTCGACGGGCGCTTCGCGGCCGTCGGCGCCGGCCCCGCCGCCGTCGCGTCCAAGCTGGCACGCGGGCTTGCAGGAGCACCGGCGCCGCGCCTCCAGACCGAGGAGAAGCCGGACAAGGGCACGACCGCACGCGTCCTCGCGAAGCGGCTGCGGAAGCTGCGCGCTGCGCTGCTCGGCCAGGAATCGCGCCTCCGCTCCGGCGATGCGGCCGACCTCCGGCAGACGGCTGAGACCGCCCTCGAGATCGCCTCGATCCTCGGCGCCTACCGTCCGGCGTTCGCCGCCGGCGACACCGTCGACCGCGCCGCCGAGGCGGCCGACGGCCTGGCTGCCGTGACCGCGCGCGCAGCACTCAACGAGTACCTCATCGACCGGTTGCCGCGGGCGTCGACCCCGGCGCAGGACGACCTGGTCGACTCCATGACCCGCGAACGCATCCTGGCCTCGACCCGTGAGCGCCGCGACCAGTCGGTGCGGGACGTCGTCGCGTTCGTGCACGGTGAGCCGTTCCTCGAGCTGCTCGACGCGCTCGACGACGCCGTCGAACGGCCGACCCCGACCGAGTGGTCGCTCCGATCGCCGAAGAAGGTCGCGCAGGACGTCGGCGCCGTCGTGAAGCCGCACATCCGCGAGCTCGTCCGGGCCGCGGTCGCCGACGACACCTCGGACACCGCCGCCGAGCGCGAGGCCGCCGACCGTGCGACCACCGAAGCCGCCTGGCAGGGCACGATGCGGGCGCGGATGGCGATGGACGTCCTCGGCGACGACGCGTTCCCGCACGCACTGTGGAAGCGGATCGGCAGCGCAGCCGACGTGCTGACCGAGCGCGTCCGATCGCTGCACGCCCTCGACGCACTGCGGACCAACGCGGCGATCGCCGAACGCGGTGGCGAGGGGACGTTCGGGTACGGCGTGCTCGCGGGGGACCGGGTGCGCCTGGCCGAGGAGTCCTACGACGAGGCGGTGCACGCGCTCAACCGCGTGTGAGGCGCACGCCGCTGGCCGCGGGCGTTCGCTTCGTGAGCAGAAATGGTCGGGTGCCTGAGGGTAACCCGACCATTTCTGCTCACCAAGTCATCAGGCGGCGGGCGCCTCGTCGGCCAGCCCGAGCACGTCGAGCAGCCAAGCGAGCTCGAACGCTCGCTCCTTCCACGAGGCGTACCGACCGCTCACGCCACCGTGGCCCGCGGACATCTCGGTCTTCAGCAGCACCGGCGCCCCGACCTCGCGCAGCTTCGCGGTCCACTTCGCCGGCTCGACGTAGAGCACACGGGTGTCGTTGATCGACGTCACGGCGAGGATCCGCGGGTACTGCACGTCGTCGCGGACGTTCTCGTACGGGGTGTACTCGCTCATGTAGCGGTAGACCTCGGCGTCGTGCAGCGGGTCGCCCCACTCGTCCCACTCGATGACGGTCAGGGGCAGGTCGGGGTCGAGGATGCTCGTGAGCGCGTCGACGAACGGCACCGCGGCGACGATCCCGGCGAACCGGTCCGGTGCGATGTTCGCCACCGCACCCATCAGCAGCCCGCCGGCGCTGCCGCCCTCGGCCACGAGCCGGTCCGCGGTGGTGCGGCCGGACTCGATCAGGTGGTCGGCGACCGCGACGAAGTCGGTGAACGTGTTCTTCTTCGTCAGGGTCTTGCCGTTCTCGTACCAGTGGCGACCCATCTCGCCGCCACCGCGCACGTGGGCGACCGCGAAGACGACGCCGCGGTCGAGCATTGACAGGCGCATGACGCTGAAGCCCGGGTCGATCGAGTGCTCGTACGAGCCGTAGCCGTACAGGTGGAGCGGCGAGGGGGTGTCCGCGTCGACGGCGTCGCGGCGCCAGACCAGCGAGATCGGCACGCGGGTGCCGTCCGACGCGGTGGCCCAGTCCCGCTCCTGCGCGTAGTCGGCGGGGTCGTAGCCGCCGAGCACCGGCTGGCGCTTCAGGACCGTCACCTCGCCGGTCGCCAGGTCCAGGTCGCTGACCTCGGACGGGGTGACGAACGAGGTGAACCCGATGCGGAGCGTCGGCTGGTCCCACTCGGGGTTGCCGCCGAGCCCGGCCGAGAACAGTGCTTCGTCGAAGGGGACCTCGTGCGCGTCGCCGTACCCGTCACCCTCGATGGGGATGATCGCGATGCGGGGGAGCGCCTCGGAGCGGTACTCGAGCGCGAGGTGCCCGGCGAAGGCGTCGACGGACTCGATGCGGCGCTCGGTGTGGTGCGCCACGACGACCCGGCGGTCGCGCTCGGACGTGGGGTCGTCCGCGGGGACGTCGACGAGCTCGAAGTTCTCGGCACCGTCGTTGTGCAGCACCAGGAACCGGTCGCTGCCGCCGACGATGGCGTGCTCGATCTCGTACTCGACGCCGTCGCGTCGCGGCCACACGACCTGGAACTCGCCGGTCGGGTCGGCGGCGTCGAGCACCAGGGCCTCGGACGTGATCTTCGAGCCGAGCTCGATGACGATGTACTGCGACGACCGGGTGACGCCGACGCCGACCCAGTAGCGGTCGTCGGGCTCCTCGAAGACCAGGACGTCGTCGGACGCTGCCGTGCCGACGGCGTGCCGCCAGATCTTGTCCGGACGCCACGACTCGTCGACGGTCGGGTAGAAGACGTACCGGCCGGCCGGGTCGAAGGTCGCGCCCGCCCCGGTGTTCGGGATGGCGTCGCCCAGGTCGGTGCCGGAGGCCAGGTCGCGCACGTGCAGGGTGTACCGCTCGTCGCCCTCGACGTCGATGCCGTAAACCAGGCGTGTGCCGTCGTCGCTGATGTCGTAGGTGCCGAGGGAGAAGAACTCGTGGCCGTCGGCCAGCGCGTTGCCGTCGAGGACGACCTGCTCGCCGGGGAGGGTCGACTCGCCCTCGACGACGGCCGGCGGGGTCCAGTCGTCCGGACCGGCGATCGGCGCGCGGCAGTGCACGCCGTACTGGCTGCCCTCGGCCGTGCGGGTGAAGTACCACCAGTCGCCCATGCGCACCGGCACTGAGAGGTCGGTCTCCTGCACACGGTTCTTGACCTCGGCGAAGACGCGGTCGCGCAGCGGGGCGAGGTGGTCGGTGGCGGCGTCGGTGTAGGCGTTCTCGGCCTCGAGGTACGCCAGGGTGTCCGGCGACTCCTTGTCACGCAGCCACTCGTAGTCGTCGACGAAGTCGATGCCGTGGTGGGTCCGCGTCACGGGCCGCTTGGCGGCGGTGGGCGGGGTGGCCTGGGAGTGCTCGGTGCTCACCGTCCCACCCTATGCGCACGGCCCCGTGGCGAGCCGGGCGTCGCGCCGCCGCCCCGAACCGGTCGGACCGCGTCCGCCCGACCGCCCCGCCCGGAACCGGTC
>NZ_CACSJV010000013.1:0-80108 GCF_902706105.1 Curtobacterium sp. 18060
GCCCTGAGCTGCGCCGAGGTTCCGAGATTTCGGAACCTCGGCGCAGCTCAGGGCCGTTCATGGAACCTCGGCGCTCCCCGTGCGGCGAGTCGTGGAACCTCGGCGGACGTGCGGGGGCAGCTAGCCCGAGACGGCCTCGTCCGACACGTCGGGGCCGATCGCGTCCTGGACGCGCGCGCTGACGGACCGGAGGGTGTCCGCGTCGGTCCCCACGGGCCTCCAGAACAGGTCTTCCAGCGCACCGGTGTGCGCGCGGATGCCGGCGAGCACCGCGCGGCGGCCGTCGGGGGTCATCTCCACCCAGCTGCCGCGGCCGTCGGTCGGGCAGTCGGCGCGTCCGACCAAGCCGCGGGAGACCATCCGTGTGACCTGGTGGCTGACGCGCGACTTCTCCCAACCGATGCCGGCGGCGATGTCGCGGACGCGCAGCCGGTGGTCCGGCTCGCGCTGCAGCCCGATCAGGATCTCGAACTCGGGGATGGAGATGCCGGCGCCAGCCTGGACGGCCTGGTCGAGCGCTCGGTCGAGGCGTCGCCAGACGTCGTGGTAGGCGTCCCACGTCGCCCAGTCGTGGCCATCGTTGCCCTGCGTCGACATGCCGACCAGCGTATCCACCGTGGGGACCGACCGACCCCGCCGCCGCGTCTTTCATCCGTCCGGATGACCCGAACGGGGCGCTGCGGAGCGATCCGCACGGCCCGTACGATGACCGGGCCGTGCAGCGCTCGGCGCGACGAGACAGGAACCCGCATGACGAACCCGTACGCACAGCCGCCGATCACACCGGTCCGCCCGACGAACACCCTGGCGATCATCGCGCTCGTGCTGGGGTTCGTGGTGCCCATCGGCGGGGTCGTCGTGGGGCTCATCGCGCTGCCGCAGCTGCGGCGGACGGGCGAGGCCGGACGCGGTCTCGCGATCACGGGCATCGTCGTCGGCGCGGTCATCTCCGTCGTCACGGTGCTGCCGCTGCTGCTCATGCTGCCGGAACTGATCCGGGTCTTCGGCTGACGTCATCCCCCAGGACGGTTCCGAGCCGACGTGCGGCGCGCTCCAAGGTGAGGTCGGAGGTGCGGCATACGATCGGAGCATGCCGAGCGCCCGCCTCCAGGACTGCACCGACGACGCCGTTGCGCTGGTCCGCAAGTGGCTGGCGGCGTCCGCCGGGGCGAAGCCGGACGCCGGTGCCGCCCGTCTCGCCGAGGCCCTGCGCGACGAGCGTGGCCTCGACTTCACGCGCAGCTTCGTCGACAAGGTCATCCGCCCCGAAGACCCCCGGGTCGCGGCCCGCAACCTCGAGCAGGTCAGCCGCGACGTCCCCGACTTCCTCGCCTGGTACCTGCGCGGTGCGGTGACCCTCGGCGGCGGGTTCGCGACGATGGCGCCGTGGGCGGTCATCCCCACCGCACGGCGGATCCTGCGCCGGATGACCGGCCACCTGGTGATCGACGCGAGCACGGCGAAGCTCGGTCCGGCGCTCGCCAAGGTCGGTGGGCCGGGCACCCGGCTCAACGTGAACCTGCTCGGCGAAGCCGTGCTCGGCAGCGCTGAGAGCGACCGTCGGCTGCAGGGGACGATGGACCTGCTCGCCCGCGACGACGTCGACTACGTGTCGATCAAGGTCAGTTCGGTCGTGCCGCAGATGTCGATGTGGGCGTTCGACCAGACGGTCGAGCGGGTCGTCGACCGGCTCGTGCCGTTGTACCGGCTGGCGGCGGCTCCGCTGGCCTCCGGCGGTCAGGCGAAGTTCATCAACCTGGACATGGAGGAGTACCGCGACCTCGACGTCACCCTCGCGGTGTTCCGGACCCTGCTCGACCGTGACGAGTTCGCGGGGCTGCAGGCCGGCATCGTGCTGCAGGCCTACCTGCCCGATGCCGCCGGGGCGCTCGAGTCCCTGACGACCTGGGCGCAGGAACGCCGGGCCCGGGGTGGCGCTCCGATCAAGGTGCGGCTCGTCAAGGGCGCGAACCTGGCGATGGAGCACGTCGACGCGATCGTGCACGACTGGCCGCTCGCGACCTGGGGCAGCAAGCGCGAGACCGACTCCGCCTACCTGCGGCTGCTCGACGCCGCGCTGACCCCGGAGCGCACCGACGCCGTGCGCATCGGGGTCGCCGGCCACAACCTGTTCGACCTGGCGACCGCGTGGGTGCTCGCCCAGCGCCGCGGGGTGACCGACGCGGTCGACGTCGAGATGCTGCTCGGCATGGCGTCCACGCACGCCGACGCCGTCCGCGCCGACGTCGGCCAGATCCTGCTCTACACGCCCGTCGTCCAGCCGGACGAGTTCGACTCCGCGATCGCGTACCTCGCCCGCCGCCTGCAGGAGAGCTCGAGCCCCGAGAACTTCATCGCCGCGGCGTCCGACATCGACCACGACGCCAGTGTGTTCGACCGCGAACACGGCCGGTACCTGGCGTCGGTCGCGGCCCTCGACGAGCCGGTGCACGCGACACACCGCACCCAGGACCGCCACCGGGCGCTCGGCGAGCCGGTCCTGCGCGACGCCTTCCGGAACGCCCCGGACACCGACCCCGCCGTCCCCGCCAACCGTTCGTGGGCGCTCGACGTCCTGCGCCGGGTACCGCGCTCGCAGCTCGGCGCGCAGACGATCCGCGGGGCCAAGGTGGCCGACCGCTCCAAGCTCGAACGGATCATGGCGCGCACCGCGCAGGCCGGCGTCAACTGGGGGCGGCAGGACCCCTCCGACCGTGCTGAGCTCCTCGACCTGATCGGGCACGAGCTCGAGACCCGCCGCGCCGACCTGATCGAGGTGATGGCGGCGGAGACCGGGAAGACGTTCTCCGAGGCCGACACCGAGGTCACCGAAGCCGTCGACGCCGCCCACTACTACGCCGAGCGCGCCCGCCGCCTCGGCGACGTCGAGGGTGCCCGCTACGTCCCGCCACGCCTGACCGTCGTCGTGCCGCCGTGGAACTTCCCCGTCGCGATCCCCGCCGGCGGTGTCCTGGCGGCGCTCGCCGCGGGCAGCGGAGTCGTGCTCAAGCCCGCGCCCGAGGCGAAGCGCAGTGGTGCGCTGCTGGCCGACGTGCTCTGGGACGCCGGTGTGCCGCACTCGTTGCTGCAGCTCGTCGACCTGGCCGAGGACGAACTCGGCCGCGACCTGGTCGGGCACCCCGCCGTCGACCGCATCATCCTGACCGGCTCGGCCGACACCGCGCGATCCTTCCGCTGGTGGCGCGCGGGTCTGCCACTGAGCGCCGAGACGAGCGGCAAGAACGCGATCGTCGTCACGCCGAGTGCCGACATCGACCTCGCGGTGCAGGACATCGTGCAGTCCGCCTTCGGCCACGCCGGCCAGAAGTGCTCGGCGGCGTCCCTGGTCGTCCTGGTCGGCACGGTCGGCGAGAGCGAACGCTTCCGTCGGCAGCTCGTCGACGCCACGCGCACGCTCCGGGTCGCCTGGCCCGACGACCCCACCGCCCAGGTCGGCCCGGTCATCACCGAGCCCGAGGGCAAGCTGCGGCAAGGGCTCACCGAGCTCGGGCCGGGGGAGTCCTGGCTCGTGCAGCCGACGGCCCTCGACGACTCCGGGCGGCTCTGGTCACCCGGCATCCGTGACGGCGTCCGCCCGGGCAGCGACTTCCACCAGACCGAGTACTTCGGCCCGGTGCTCGGGATCATGCGCGCCGAGACGCTCGAGCAGGCGATCGCGATCCAGAACGGCACGGACTACGGCCTGACGGCGGGGATCCACTCGCTCGACGCCGACGAGGTGGCGGACTGGCTGGCGAGCGTGCGCGCCGGCAACCTGTACGTGAACCGCGGCATCACCGGTGCGGTCGTCGGTCGGCAGCCGTTCGGCGGCTGGAAGCGGTCGTCCGTGGGCACCGGCACGAAGGCGGGCGGACCGATGTACGTCGCGACGCTCGGCCGGTGGGAGCCGGTCCCGCGCACGGTGCACAAGAGCATCCAGCTGCACGGTCTCCCGCCGCGCGTGACCTCGGTGATCGAGGCCGCACGCAGCGGCCTGTCGTTCGAGGAGTTCGACCAGGTGCGGGCCGGTGCGCTCAGCGACGTCCGTGCGCGTGAGGAGCTGTACGGCGGGTCGCACGACCTGTCGGGGCTCGTGGTGCAGCGGAACGTGCTGCGCCACCGACCGCAGTCCGTCATCGTGCGGCAGGCCGAGGACGCCTCTGCGGGTGACCTGGTCCGGGCGCTCGTCGCCGCCACGGCTGCCCGCGCCCACGTCCTGCTCAGCACCGCCCGCCCGCTGCCCGGTCCGCTCAGTCAGCTGCTGGCCTCGAGTCGGTCGCCGCTGGACGTCGTCGACCACCTGGTCGAGTCCGACCAGGACTTCCACGCCCGTGCGTCGTCCGGCGCCGTGTTCCAGGCGAACTGGACGAGCGATGAGGACGCCGAGCCCGCCGACGCCCTCGGGGACATGCTCGCGCAGGGACAGGACCGACCCGTGCACACGGCGTTCGGCGGCCCCGGCGCACGGATCCGGCTCATCGGTGGCGACGCCCTGGCGCTCGAGGAAGCCCTCGGAGCGAGCATCGACGTCGCGATCCACGACGCGCCGGTGGTCGAGGCCGGGTTGATCGAGATGCTCCCGTTCATCCGTGAACAGTCGGTCTCGATCACCGCGCACCGGTTCGGGGACGTCGACGCGGACTTCGCTGACCTGCGCGTCTGACGTCCCCGGCTCGGGTCAGTCCTCGGTGTCGCCCGCTTCTTCGTCCTCGACGCCGGTCTCGTCCATCCGGTCACGCAGGTGGTCGGCCATCGCTCCGGCGCCCTCGCCGTGGTGGTCGTGGTCGACCTGTTCGATCAGGCCGTGCAGCTTCTCGTGGTTCGTGGCCTCGTTGGCGCCGTCCATGACGGGCTCGGTCTGCTCGTTGTCGCTCATGGCTCGGACGCTACGCCGGGGTGGCTGCGGACCGGTAGTGCAGCTCGACGGCACCGCCGGTGAACGGCGTCGTCCCGACCAGCTCGAACACCGGGGTCGGCGCCGCGACCGGCAGCAGCGGCGCACCGGCACCGAGCGCCACCGGCATCACGGTGACGCGGAGCTCGTCGAGCAGCCCTGCCTGCTGGTACTGCGCCGCGAGCAGTCCGCCGCCGACGACCCAGACGTCGCGCTCGCCGGCGGCCCGTTCGAGGTCGGCCTGGTGGTCCGCGACCTCGCCCGACACGAAGTGCACGTCGGCGCCGTCCGGCACCGGCAGGTCACGCGTGGTGAACACCCACGTCGCCAGGTCCGGGTACGCCCACGTGTCGTCGTGCTCGAGCAGCCACTCGTACGTGGTCGAGCCCATGACGATCGCGCCGATGCCCGCGAAGAACCGGTCGTGGTGCTCCTGGAACGGCTCGAAGCCGAACTGCAGCAGCCAGTCGAGGTCGTCGTCCGGTGCAGCGACGAAGCCGTCCAGCGAGGACGCGACGGAGTAGGTGGTACCCATGCCCCGGACGCTACCGAGCACCCCCGACAGGCGTCAGCGCCGACGGACGTCAGCGCCGCCAGCCGTCAGTGCCGGCCGACGACGGCGACCTCGGCGACGGTGAGCACCGTGGCGATCCACACCTGCTGCAGGGCGAACCGGCGGCGTCGTGGGTCGAGGGCGAGCGGCACCATCGTCACGCCGTGCACCGCGTCGACGGCGGCGCTCAGCGTGTGTGCGTTCCCGGTGCCCGTGCGTGCGACGAGGGCGGCCTGCACGAGCTGCCGGACGCCGAGCACGCCGTGCAGCACGGCCTGGTCGCGACCACGAGCCGCTCGGCCCAAGTGCCAGAGGCCGAGTCCGGCCCGGCACAGCTCGACGACGGCTGCACCCCGCACCGACGATCCGCGGCGGCTCATCGTCGTCGTCCGGCAACGAGTGCGACCGCCCCGGCCGCGCCGAGTGCCGCCCCGATGATGCCGTTGCCGATCCGTCGGTGTTCCACCCACCAGGTCTGCGGCGACCAGGCGTGCGCGGACTCGTCGAACACACCGTGCGCGCCGTGGTCGCCCGGCACCGGCTCGTACAGGTTGTCCTGCAGCTCCTGCCCGTCCTTGTCCGGCGCCTGCTGCCCGGAGACGAGCGTCTTGGCGGCGTACCAGTCGGCGAAACGCCCGCTGATCCGGTTGCCGAGGATCGTGTAGACGGTCGACTCGCCGACCCAGGTGCGACGGCGCGGCCGCTCGGCCACGGCAGCGATCGCGCGGGCACCGACCTCGGGCTGGAAGATCGGGGCGACCGGCTGCGGGTGGTGCGGCAGCTTCGACTTCACCCACCCGAACTGGATCGTGTTGAGGGCGGGCATGTCGACCCGCGACACCTTCACCTTGCTGCCCTGTTCGAGCAGCTCGGAGACGACGGACTCGGTGAACCCGACGATCGCGTGCTTCGCGCCGCAGTACGCGGCCTGCAGCGGGATGCCCCGGAAGCCGAGTGCTGAGCCGACCTGGACGACGTGTCCCTGGCCGCGGGGCACCATCCGGGAGAGCGCTGCTCGGGTCCCGTTGACGAAGCCGAGGTAGGTCACGCGCAGCGCCCGCTCGAAGTCCTCGGGCGCGGTGTCCAGGAACTTGCCGAACACCCCGACCATCACGCCGTTCACCCACAGGTCGATCGGCCCGAGTTCCTGCTCGACGCGGTCGGCCGCGGCCTCGACGGCCTCGCGGTCGGACACGTCGGCGACCAGGGCCAGCCCGCGACGCCCCGCGGCCTCGACCTCGGCGACCGCGGCGTCGACGCCGTCCCGTCCGCGGGCGAGGACGGCGACGTCCCACCCCCGCGCGGCGAGCTCCCGGACGGTCGCACGCCCCAGTCCTGCGGATCCACCGGTCACCACTGCCACTCGAGTCATGGCTCCCTTGTACCTGCGGCCGACCATGCACCACTCAGCCGGTGTCCCCCGACGGCCCGTGCCTGCGGACGGTGGCGAGCATGATGGTCGCGTGGACACGCGAGACGACCCGGTGGAACCCGAGCCGGACGCGGAGCCGCAGCCGCGCTGGATCCGCCGGGCGCCGATCCTCCCCGAGCAGTGGTGGGGTCCTCCGATGGCCCAGGCAGTCGGGGCGCTGGCGGTCGTGGCGATCGGCATCTGGCTGCAGCGTCCCGCCCTGCCCGTCGCGGTCCTCGTCGGTGTCGTCGGGCTGGTCGGCGCGGTCGTGCTCGCGTTCGCCGGACGACGGGCGTACTGGTACCCGAGTTGCACGACGGCTTGGCGCTTGCACCGCACGCGTGTCGTCGTCTGGAGCGCCGCCGGAGTCGCGTTGGCGGTGTTCGCCCTCGCGGTGGGCGCGCAGACGCTCCTGATCGGCTACCTGGCTGCCGCGACGGGCCTGTACACGGTGCGGCGGGACGAGCCGACGCGGTTCGAGCTGTGGGGGCGTTCGGCGGCGTCGGCTGCCGTCGCGGTCGTGTCGGCTGTGTACGCGGTCGTGGCGTTGACGGTCCCGAGCGTCGACGAAGCACACTCATCGCGGTGGATCGGGTGGAGCATCGTCATCGTCCCGGTCGCTGTCGTCACTGCGGTCCTGCAGTGGCGAGCCGCCTCGGGGACGGCCGACCCCGACCAGAACGGAGCGGCGGCGGACGCCGGCGAACCGGAACCGGGACCAGAACAGCGACCGGGACCGGAGCCGCCGGCCGACGACCCGCTCAGCGCCCCCGACCGAACCGCGTCGTGACCCCCGCCGAGTAGAGCACCGCGTCCGGCTCGAGCTCCGTCAACCCGAACGGCAGCCCCGCAGCGCCGACCAGGTCGTCCCGCAACGACACCACCGAGGCCCGGTGCAACGGCCACGCGTCGTGCTCGTTCGGCCAGAACCGGGTCCGCCCGGCCCGGTGCACGTGCATGCCCCACCGCGCGGTCAGGAACGTCTCGAGCGGCCCTGGCTCGTCCAGTACCTCGCCCACGCGGACGTCGAGCCTCGACCGCAGGTGCGTCCCGTGCCGCCGCATCGCGTACCCGACGCGGCCGTCGCCGCTCCGCGACTCGGCGTCCGCCCACCAGTAGGGCAGCCCGGTGGCCACGCGTGCGCCGACGGTCGGCAGCAGCTTGCCGGCGTCGAGCGACAGGAACACGACACCGTGCTGGCCCTGCTCATCGACCGTGTAGACGCGGACGTTCACCTCGACGAAGTCGCCGATCGAGCCGGTCCGCCCCAGCGCCCCGAGGGGCGGGAACCGAGTGTCCTCGAACCGGAACCCGATGAGGCCCACCCACGTGGTCACCCCGTCGTCCGTCCCGTCGAGCGCCATCGTGTCGGGTCGCGTGCCGGCCGGCAGCAGCGGGGCCACCGCCGACACGTCGACGCGCCAGTGCACGAAGACGACGTCGAGCCAGTCCTGCGAGATCCAGGGACGGCCCGGCAGGCCGGGGGCGGCTGACTGGAGGCCCGGGGTGCCGTGGGTGGGTCGGGTGTCGGTCACGATGTGGTCGCCTCCGGTTCGATGTGGCCCGCGACGGGCGCGTCGTCCCACCCCTGCTGCGGGGTGTCGCAGGTGCCGCGGAACACGTACTGCGATGGCCGCTTCCGCTCGCTCGACGTCCAGTCGATCGCGGGGCGGCGTCGTTCGGGCGGCAGGTACCCGATCCGGTAGACGGCCATGAGCTCGAGCGACTCGGGCACCCGGAGCAACCCCTCGATCTCCGCCCAGGCACCCGGGGTCTCCATCGGGAAGGACACGAACTGGATCCCCAGCCCGAGCTCGGTCGTCGCGAGCCAGATGTTCTCCATCGCCGCGCCCATGCTGAACACCGAGTAGAAGCCGGACAGCTCCTGCTCCCGGTACTCGTGGCGGTCGAGCATCACGCCGAGCAGCAGCGGCGACCCGGCGACGAGCTTCCGGTTCTCCTCGCCCAGGCTCTGCGGCACACGGAGGGTGTTCATGAGCAGCTGCCCGCGCTTCGTGAACACCTGCTTCGTGAACGGCCGGAGCGGTCCGGGCAGCTTGTCGAACAGCATGCCGTCGCGCCGCTCGTCCATCTCGGCCTTCGAGAACCGGAAGTACGGCTTGTACCGCTCGAAGAACGTCCCCTCGGCCATGGTGCGGGTCATCGAGCTGCCGCTGATCGCGGCGACCCGGTCGATCGTGTCGCGCTCCTCGACCAGCACGAACCGCCACGGTTGGCTGTTCAGCTGGGACGGGGCCCGGCCGGCGAGTTCCATGAGCAGCCGTTGGTGCTCCTCGGACACCGGGTCGGGCAGGAACGCCCCGTTCGTGGTCCGTCGGCGTCGGATGGCCTCGAAGAGCTCCACTGCTTCCCCTCGTGTCTCGTCGTCACGGTCGACGCCGCACCAGCAGCGCCCCCAGGTAGGACGGCGCGGCGGCCACCGCGATCTTCCAGTGTGCTCCGGAGCGCGGGTTCGTGCGGGGCGTGAGCGCGAGCGGGACGACTGCGGGCAGCAGGAACAGCGCCGAACGGTCCCGGGTCCACAAGGGCGTCGTCGCGGCGGCCCCGGTGAGCGTCGCCGTCACGACGAACAGGCCGTGGTGCACGACGCGGAGCTTCTTCGTCCGGATCAACCGGACGGCGACGGCCGTGCCCCAGAGGCAGTTCGCAACGTAGGCGACGCTCGCAGCGGTGACCAGCTGCAGGGCCGGGCGCGATCCCGTGGGTGCCGAGCCGCGCCTCCAGACCGCCTTCCGTCCCATGCGTGGGACGTTACGCGGTGTCGCGACTGACCAGCTTGGAGAGCACGATCGCGGAGCGCGTGTGGTCCACCTGCGGTGCGAGGCGGACCTTGTCGAGCGCCTCCTCCAGCGCAGACAGGTCCTTCGAGCGCATGTGCACGACGGCGTCGGCGCTCCCCGTGACCGTGCCGGCGTCGATGACCTCGGGCACGGTGTCGAGCAGCGCACGGAGCTCGTCGGGGGAGACCGTGCCGCGGCAGTACAGCTCGACCCAGGCCTCGGTGCCGCGGTCCTCGACGGCGGGGTCGACCTTGATCGTGAAGCCCTGGATGACACCATCGCCGACGAGTCGGTCGACGCGGCGCTTGACGGCCGATGCCGAGAGTCCGACCACCGACCCGATGTCGCCGTAGCCGGCGCGGGCGTTGTCCCGGAGTTGATCCAGGATGCGGTGGTCGAGCGAATCCATTGCACCCATCGTACGCGGACTTCTTGCGAGGTCGGCGGGTCGGACGCACGAAACGTGCGTCACCCGAACGGGTGCCACGGCGCTTCGCTCCCGGTACTGCACTTGCCGGACGGTCTGTGTCAGGATCGACGTGGCGTCGACCTGGTCCGCTACGGCGAGTGAGCCTGCATCTCGCCGGAGCACCTCTCCTTCGTTCCGTTTCGGTTCCTGGCAGGCTCGGGCCCCGGTCCCTTCTCAGGAGGACTGATGTCGAACACCGCACCCTCGACCACCGATGCACCGGCCCGTACCGCCACCAAGCGGACGATCCTGATGTGCAAGCCGGACTTCTACACGGTGAGCTACCGGATCAACCCGTGGATGCACCCGGAGGAGCCGACCGACACGTCGAAGGCCGTCGCCCAGTGGCAGACGCTCGTCGACGTGTACGAGCAGCTCGGCTTCGACATCTCGTACATCGACCCCATCGACGGCCTGCCGGACATGGTCTACGCGGCCAACGGCGGGTTCGTGCTCGACGGCATCGCCTACGGCGCGAAGTTCCAGTACCCCGAGCGCCAGCCCGAGGGCCCCGCGTACATGGACTGGTTCCGTCAGGCCGGACTGACCGTCGCCGAGCCCGAGCAGACCAACGAGGGCGAGGGTGACTTCCTGCTCATCGGAAACACCATCTTCGCCGGCACCGGCTTCCGGTCGGACAGCACCTCCCACGACGAGCTCGCGACGATCTACGGCCGTGAGGTCGTCACCCTGAAGCTCATCAACCCGAGCTTCTACCACCTCGACACCGCCATCGCCGTGCTCGACCCGGAGCCCGACGCTTCCGGCCGGTCGAACATCGCGTACCTGGAGAGCGCCTTCGACGAGCCGTCGCTGGCGATCCTGCGCGAGCGCTTCCCCGACGCGATCATCGCGACGGAGGAGGACGCCGCGATCCTCGGCCTGAACTCCTACTCCGACGGGTACAACGTCGTGATCGCCGCGCGGGCTGTGCGGTTCGCCGAACAGCTCAGGGAGAAGGGGTACAACCCGATCGGCGTCGACCTGTCCGAGCTGTTGCTCGGCGGTGGCGGCGTGAAGTGCTGCACGCTCGACCTGCACCCGGTCGGCACCGGCAACTCGGTCGCCCGCTCGCTCGGGGTCAGCTGATGTCGGCGGCAGCGTCGCTCGGGGTCAACACCGCGGCGGCGCTCGCCGTCGAGGACCGCGCCCTCGCGCACAACTACAGCCCGCTGCCCGTCGTCATCGCGTCGGGGGCCGGAGCGACCGTCACGGACGTCGACGGCAAGCAGTACCTGGACGGCCTCGCCGCGTACTCCGCGGTGAACTTCGGCCACGGCAACCCGCGGCTGCTCGACGCCGCCCGGGCGCAGCTCGACCGGGTGACGCTGACCAGCCGTGCGTTCGTGAACGACCAGCTCGGGCCGTTCGCCACGGCACTGGCGGCGTTGACGGAGACCGAGATGGTCCTGCCGATGAACACCGGTGCCGAGGCCGTCGAGTCCGCGATCAAGGTGTCCCGCGCCTGGGGCTACCGCGTCAAGGGGGTCCCCGCGGACCGCGCGACGATCATCGTGGCGTCCGGGAACTTCCACGGCCGCACCACCACGATCATCTCGTTCTCGGACGACCCCTCGGCCCGCGATGACTTCGGTCCGTACACCCCGGGGTTCCGCACGGTGCCGTACGGCGACGCCGCTGCCCTGCGCGCAGCGATGGACGAGACCGTCGTCGCCGTGCTGCTCGAACCCATCCAAGGCGAGGGCGGCGTGGTCATCCCGCCCGCTTCGTACCTGCCTGCTGTCCGGGAGCTCTGCGACGAGTTCGGCGCGCTGTTCATCGCCGACGAGATCCAGTCCGGACTCGGACGCACGGGCCACACGCTCGCCGTGCAGCGCGTCGGGGTCCGCCCCGACCTCATCACGCTCGGCAAGGCACTCGGCGGCGGCATCGTGCCGGTGTCCGCGGTCGTCGGCTCGCGCGCTGTCCTGGGGGTGCTGCGTCCCGGTGAGCACGGTTCGACCTTCGGTGGCAACCCGCTCGCCGCTGCCGTCGGCGCCGAGGTCGTGGCGATGCTCGGTGAGGGCACGTTCCAGCAGCGCGCACTCGACGGCGAACCGTTGCTGCGCGGGCTGCTCGACGACCTGCTCGGCAAGGGGGTCGTGTCGCACCGCGTCGCCGGACTCTGGGCAGGGATCGACATCGACCCCGCGCTCGGCACCGGCAAGGAGATCTCGAAGGACCTCGCCGACCGCGGGCTGCTCGTGAAGGACACCCACGGTTCGACGATCCGCTTCGCCCCGCCGCTCGTGGTCACCGACGACGAGCTGCGCACGGCGATCGGCACGCTCGCGTCGGTCCTGTCCGCGCGCGCCTGAGCCGCGCGCTCGGCGCCGCGCGCTCGGCGCCGCGCGCTCGGCGCCACGCGCTCGCTTCGTGAGCAGAAATGGTCGGGTCGCCACACGGCACCCGACCATTTCTGCTCACCAAGCGCGGCTCACACCGCCCAGCGCGCCGCCAACTCGTCCATCAGCGCATCGAGGCGCTCGTCGACGACCTGCGCGTCGGGGTTGGCCTCGAACCAGGCGATGACCTCACGCACACCCTGCCGGTAGGGCGTCCGCGGCCGGTACCACGGCACGAGCGACCGGACCTTGCTGTTGTCGAACACTGAGCTGTTGGCCTTGTCGCCGAGCAGCGCCGCACCCCACTCCGGGTCCACGGCGTTGATGGCGTCCGCCGGCACGTGCACGATCTGCAGGTCGGACACCCCCGCCGCCGCCGCGATCTCGTGTGCGATGGCGTTCCACGTCGGCGCCTCGTCGCTCGTGATCGTGAAGGCCTCACCGATCGCCGACGCGTTGTCGAGCAGCCCGGTGAACCCGACCGCGAAGTCACGGCTGTGCGTCAGCGTCCACAGCGACGTGCCGTCACCGGTGATGATGATCGGCTTGCCGGCGCGCATCCGCGCCACCGCAGTCCAGCCACCGGTGAGCGGCAGCTTCGTCTCGTCGTAGGTGTGCGACGGCCGCACGATCGTCACCGGGAAGTCCTGCTCCCGGTACGCCTCCATCAGCAGTTCCTCGCACGCGATCTTGTCGCGCGAGTACTGCCAGTAGGGGTTCTTCAGCGGCGTCGACTCCGTGATCGGCAGGTGCGTCGCCGGCGTCTGGTACGCCGAGGCCGAGCTGATGAAGACGTACTGCCGCGTCCGTCCGGCGAAGAAGTCGATGTCGGCCTGCACCTGGTCCGGCGTGAAGGCCACCCAGTTCACCACCACGTCGAAGTGGCGGTCGCCGAGTGCGTCCGCCAGGGCGCTGCGGTCCGACACATCGGCCTGGAGGCGCGTCACACCCTCCGGGATCGGCCTGCCCCCGGTGGTGCCCCGGTTCAGGACCGTGACGTCGTGGCCCTGTTCGGTTGCCTCCCGCACACAGGAGGCGCTGATCACGCCGCTCCCGCCGATGAACAACACGCTCGCTCCGGTCATGGATGCTCCCTCGCTCTCGACGGCGCAGCCCTGCGCCGTCGTCCCATGTGATCCTGCACCCTCCCGGCCGACTACCGTCACGGGTCGAGCCGCACCGACGCGGCCACGACAGGAGTGACACGCACATGGAGTACCGCTACCTCGGCAACTCGGGCCTCAAGGTCTCCGAGATCACCTACGGCAACTGGCTCACCCACGCATCCCAGGTCGAGAACGATGCGGCCATCGCCTGCGTCAGGGCCGCCCTCGACGTGGGCATCTCGACGTTCGACACCGCCGACGTCTACGCCAACACCGGCGCGGAGACCGTCCTCGGCGAAGCCCTCAAGGGGGAGCGTCGCCAGTCGCTCGAGATCGCCACGAAGGTGTTCGGGCCGACCGGACCGAAGGGGCACAACGACACCGGGCTGTCCCGCAAGCACATCCTCGAGTCGATCGACGGTTCGCTCGGCCGCCTGCAGACCGACTACGTCGACCTGTACCAGGCGCACCGCTTCGACCACGAGACGCCGCTCGAGGAGACGATGCAGGCCTTCGCCGACATCGTGCGCCAGGGCAAGGTCCTGTACGTCGGCGTGAGCGAGTGGACCGCGGAGCAGCTCCGTGCCGGCGCCGCGCTGGCCAAGGACCTCGGGTTCCAGCTCATCTCGAACCAGCCGCAGTACTCGGCGCTGTGGCGGGTCATCGAAGAAGAGGTCGTGCCGACCTCGAAGGAGCTCGGGATCTCGCAGATCGTCTGGTCCCCGATCGCCCAGGGCGTCCTGACCGGCAAGTACAAGCCCGGTCAGCCACTGCCCGAGGGCTCACGCGCCACCGACGACAAGGGCGGCGCGGACATGATCAAGCGGTTCATGCGCGACGAGGTGCTGTCCTCGGTGCAGGAGCTCGAGCCGATCGCGCAGGAGCTCGACCTGTCGATGGCACAGCTCGCCGTCGCCTGGGTACTGCAGAACGAGAACGTCGCGAGCGCCATCATCGGGGCGTCGCGTCCGGAGCAGGTGCACGACAACGCCGGCGCTGCCGGTGTCACGATCCCGGCGGAGCTGCTCAGCCGGATCGACGACGCCCTCGGTGCCGTGGTCGAGCGTGACCCGGCGAAGACGAACGACAGCAGCCCGAAGACCCGCGAGGCCTAGCTGTAGTTCCCCGGGACGTTGTGAACGGGTGACGTAAGTGAAGACCTCCGGGACGATGTGAGTTACCACACACCACGTCGTCACCGGAGGTCTTCGTGACTCACGCTAATGCCCCGTTCACTCCAACGGGCAGAGAACGCCTTGCTCGGCTGATCGTCGTCGATGGTTGGCCGGTCCGTCGGGCCGCGGAACGGTTCCAGTGCTCGCCAGCGACGGCAGCGAAGTGGGCTGCACGATACCGAGCGGGCCTGTCGATGGTCGACCGGTCGTCGAGGCCGTTGTCGAGTCCGACCAGGGTCCCGTCCCGGCTGGAACGCCGCATCCTCGCGTTGCGGGTCACCCGGCGGTGGGGACCGCACCGGATTGCGTTCCACCTGGGCCTGGCCCGCTCGACAGTCGGACGTGTCCTGGCCCGGTTCCGGATGCCGCTGCTGCGCAACATTGACCAAGCAACCGGGCTCCCGGTTCGCCGGCCGACTCCGGTGCGATACGAGAAGTCCCGGCCGGGTGAGCTCGTCCACGTCGACATCAAGAAGCAAGGCCGCATCCCAGATGGTGGCGGCTGGCGCGCTCACGGACGCGGGTCAGCCCAGGACCGCGCCGCCGGCTCGAATCGTGATCGTGCTGCTCGTCGGGGCGGTCGCGCCTCTCGCGGATACCGGTTCCTGCACCACGCGGTCGATGATCACTCCCGGCTGGCGTATTCAGAGATCCACGACAACGAACTCGGCGCCACCGCTGCCGGGTTCTGGGCCCGCGCAAACACGTTCTTCGCCGCCGCGGGGATCCATGTCGAGGCCGTGATGACCGACAACGGTGCGTGTTACCGATCCCGCGACTTCGCGACCGCCCTCGGCGACGCGAAGCACCGCTTCACCAGGCCCTACCGGCCGCAGACCAACGGGAAGGTCGAGCGGTTCAATCGGACCCTCGCCGCGGAATGGGCCTACGCCCGTCACTACGACAGTGATGCAGCCAGAACCGCGACCTACGCGGACTGGCTGCATCACTACAATCACCACCGACCACACACCGGCCTCGGCGGCCAAACCCCATCAGATCGCGTTCACAACCTCACGGGGAACTACACCTAGCGCCGACCCGGGCCAGACGGCTCAGACAACGGAAAAGGCCCCCTGCCGAAGCAGGGGGCCTTCACCGGTGGCTGGACACGGCATCGATCCGTGGACCTTTCGATTTTCAGTCGAACGCTCTACCAACTGAGCTATCCAGCCGTGGCGACCCTGACGGGACTTGAACCCGCGACCTCCGCCGTGACAGGGCGGCACGCTAACCAGCTGCGCTACAGGGCCATGTTGAATTGCTGTGGTGTTGCTCAGTACTACTTGCTCGCTCACTCGGAGAGTGACCCCAACGGGATTCGAACCCGTGCTGCCGCCGTGAAAGGGCGGTGTCCTAGGCCACTAAACGATAGGGCCGCAAGTGGTGCTTCGCGCTACCGATGGACAAGCATACGGATGCCCCCGGGGGTTCGCAAATCGGGCCGCGTTCCCGCGGAATCCCCGGCGTGTCGCGCCCGCCCGGCACCGGGTGTCGAGGTTGCGGTGCGAGCATCGTCACCGGCTCCACGCCCCTCGTCCGAGGGGCTGTGGGGCTGCGACACCTGTTGTTACTGTTGCGTCTGTTAACAGTGTTACGTGCGTGAGCCTTGCCGCGCTGTTACGAAATCGAGATACATGTCGACCTCACCTTCGCTCTCCCTCCGCAACCGCAGCCGCCTCGTCGCCGCCGCGGTCGCCGTCGCGGTCGCCGGAAGCACCCTCGCGGTCCTCGCCCCGGCGACGTCGGCCAGTGCCGCGAGCTACCCGAGCTGGTCCGAGGTGCAGAAGGCCAAGTCCTCGACGAGTGCCCAGCAGGCGAAGGTCACCGAGATCAAGTCGCTCATCTCGACCCTGAAGTCCGAGGCCGCTGCGAAGCAGAAGGCCGCACAGGCCGCCGGCGAGGCTTACCAGGCTGCACAGAACAAGTACGACGAGGCGACCCTCGAGCAGAAGACGCTCCAGTCCCAGGCGGACGACGCCGAGCAGACCGCCGCACAGTCCGAGGAGCAGGCCGGTCAGCTCGCCGCGCAGCTCGGTCGGGCCAGCGCCAACGACGTGACGACCGACATCCTCACGCACCCCTCGGACTCCGGTGACCTGCTCTACGAGCTCGGCGCCATGTCGAAGCTCAGCGAGCAGGCCGACGGGATCTACTCGCAGGCCTCGCAGGACCGGGGCACCGCGCAGGCGCAGGCCGACAAGGCGGACAAGGCCAAGGCTGCGCTGGGTGACCTCGCCGACGCGGCTCAGTCCAAGATGCAGCAGGCGCAGGGTGCTGCCGACGCGGCGCAGACCGCCGTCGACGCCCAGAACGACAACGAGTCGCGGCTCGAGGCCCAGCTGACCGCTCTCACCACGAAGCAGCGCGGTGTCGAGGCCGACTACCGCAAGGGCGTCGCCGCCGAGAAGGCCCGACAGGCCCGCATCGCCGCTGCTGCCGCCAAGGCAGCCGCGAAGGCCGCGGCGACGAGCCAGGGCGGTACCGGCGGCGGGACGGCCAACTCTGCCGGGTGGGTCCGTCCGGCCGGCGGCTTCCAGACCAGCGGCTACGGCATCCGCGTCGACCCGTACACGCACTACACGGCACTGCACGCCGGGGTCGACCTCGCTCCCGCCTGCTACGCACCGATCTACGCGGCCCACGACGGCACCGTGACCTTCGCGGGCAACGGCGGCGGCTACGGCAACGAGGTCATCCTCGACAACGGCGGCGGCATCTCGACGGCCTACGGCCACATCGTCGACGGCGGGATCATGGTCGCCAGCGGCCAGCACGTCACCGCCGGGCAGCAGATCGCCAAGATCGGTTCGACCGGCTGGTCGACCGGGTGCCACCTCCACTTCGAGACCCGGATCAACGGTGCTGCCGTCGACCCGGTCCCCTTCATGGCAGCGCGGGGGATCTCGGTATGAGCATCAGCGCAGCCGGGATGCGTTGACCCCGCCATGACCCTGTCCGCTCGCTCGTTCTCCTGCGGGATCGCCACCGTCGCCGTGCTCGGCATCGGACTGTCGGTCGTCATCGCCGGACCCGCCCAGGCCGCGCCGTCGGCACCGTCCTGGGACGACGTCAAGGCCGCGAAGTCGGATGCCGCCGACGCGCAGCAGACGGTGGACGAGCTGAGCGACCGGCTGACCTCGCTGCAGGCCGCCGCGGACCGCGCCGGCATCGTCGAGCAGCAGGCCGGGCAGGCGTACGCCCTCGCCGCCTCGCAGCAGCAGGAGGCGAAGGACACCCTCGCCGACCTGTCCGCGCAGTCGAAGCGGGCCAAGGGCAAGGCGGACGACTCCGCGGGCCAGGTGGCCGCGCTCGTCGTCGAGCTGTCCCGCACGGGCGGCGGCGACCTGTCGACGACGATGCTCACGGACGCCTCCGACTCCGGCGACCTGCTCTACCGCGTCGGCACGATGTCGCACCTGTCCGAGCGGTCGGCGACGATCCTGGCCCAGGCCCGCTCCGACCAGAAGACCGTGGACTCGCTCGCCGACCAGCAGTCCGTGGCCACGACGGCACTGAGCAAGGCGACCGAGGCGACGAAGACCGCCTTCGCCACTGCCAACGACGTCTCCGCCGACGCCCAGGCCCGGGTGCAGAAGCAGCAGGACCAGCAGGACGAGGTCCTCCGTCAGCTCGCGTACCTCAAGGGCACGAGCGTCGCGACGGAGAGTGCGTACTGGAGTGCGCAGCAGGCCAAGGCGGCCGAGACCGCCCTGGCGGCCCAGACGAGCACCGGCACCGGCACGGCCAGCGGCAGCGGCAGCGGCACCAGCACCGACAACGGCACCAGCGGCGGCACCAGCAACGGCAACACCTCGACCACCAACCCGAGCACCGGCGGCGGTAGCGGCAGCGGCACGACCACCCCGTCGCGCCCGAGCACCCCGTCGAAGCCGAGCACGCCGGCGGCGCCCGCTCCCGCGCCCGCCCCGGCTCCCGCCAAGCCGAGCACGCCGACGCCGTCGAAGCCGAGCACCCCGGCGCCCAGCACTCCGGCACCCGCCCCGAGCAGCCCCTCGAAGGCCGCCGGTGCGATCTCGTACGCCCGCGGGCAGCTCGGCAAGCCCTACGTCCTCGGTGGTGCCGGCCCGAGCACCTGGGACTGCTCCGGCCTCGTGATGATGGCGTACAGCTCGCAGGGCATCGCGACCGGCGGACACAACGTCGTCTGGCAGTACAACTACTTCGGCTCGATCGGTCGCCTCGTGCCGCTCTCGCAGCGCCAGCCCGGCGACATCCTCTTCTACTCGTCGAACGGAACCGCTTCCGGCGGTTACCACGACTCGATCTACACCGGCAACGGGATGATGGTCGAAGCGGCTCGACCGGGCGTCGGCGTGGTCGAGCGGGCGGTCTGGACGCCGAGTCAGCTCCTGCCGTACGTCGCCCGCCCGAGCGGTTCCCTGTAGCCCGCAGCCCGGTCTTTCCCAGAACGGCTGCGGTAGCAAGCGGGATCGGGCGTACCTGCCCGGATCAGAGCATCAGGTACGCCCGTTCCCACCAGGTACGCCCCCGCACCGCCCGTCCCCCGCCCGGCAAAGCAACCCCGGACACAGAACGGCGCCCGCCCTCCGGATGGAGAGCGGGCGCCGTTCGGCGTCAAGAAGCGTCAGTGACCAGCGGGCACGTAGGCCTTCTGGCCGGCCTGCACGATCGCCTCGGCCTCGGCGGCGTCGCCCCAGCCCTCGGCCTTGACCCACTTGTTCGGCTCGAGGTCCTTGTAGCGCTCGAAGAAGTGCGCGATCTCGGCCTTCGTCTGTTCGTCGACGTCCGAGATGTCCTGGATGTGCGTCCAGCGCGGGTCCTTCGCGGGGACCACGAGGACCTTCTCGTCCTTGCCGGCCTCGTCGCTCATCTTGAAGACGCCGACCGGACGGACCTTGACGCCCACGCCGGGGAACGTCGGGAACTCGAGGAGCAGCAGCGCGTCCACGGGGTCGCCGTCGTCAGCCAGGGTCTTCTCGAAGAAGCCGTAGTCGGTCGGGTAGACGAACGACGTGAACAGCACGCGGTCGAGGTAGACACGACCGGTCTCGTGGTCCACCTCGTACTTGTTGCGGCTGCCCTTGGGGATCTCGACGACGACGTCGTACGCGGCCATGTCTGTACTCCTGGTGTGTCGGTGGGGCTGTCGGTGGTCCCGAGAGCGCGGCTAACGTTACCGGGTGAACTCTCCGCGTCCCCGGCTGGACCCTGCCGTCGCCGAGACCCGCCTGGCGGTCCGCGACCTGCTCGCCACCGCGCTCGACGACGGCGTCGTCACCGCGGGTGACCTCGTGCTGGTCGCGCTGAGCGGCGGACCGGACTCGCTCGCGCTCGCCGCGGCCACCGCGTTCGAGGCGGGCAAGCAGGGGCTCCGAGCCGGGGCAGTGGTCGTCGACCACGCGCTCCAGGCGGGCTCCGAGGCGGTCGCGAGCCGCGCCTCCCGGCAAGCATCCGAGCTGGGTCTGGACCCGGTCGAGGTCCGCAGGGTCGCGGTCGGCTCCGACGGCGGTCCGGAGGGCGCCGCCCGGGAGGCCCGCCACGCGTCGATCGCCGAGGTCGCGTCCGCCACCGGGTCGCCTCTCGTGCTGTTGGGACACACCCTGGACGACCAGGCCGAGACGGTGCTGCTGGGCCTGCTGCGCGGCAGCGGGCCGGACAGCCTGTCCGGCATGCTGCCGCTCGCACGGCGCGACCAGGGGCCGGCCTACGGCCGCCCGCTGCTCACCGTGCGGCGGCACGCGACGCGGCAGGCGTGCGCCGCCGCCGGGCTGGCGCCGTGGCACGACCCGCAGAACGAGGACGCGGCGTACGCCCGTGTCCGCGTGCGGAACACCCTCATGCCGGTGCTCGAGCGCGAGCTCGGTGAGGGGGTGCCCGAGGCGCTGGCGCGGACGGCCGACCAGCTGCGCGAGGACTCGGCGGCACTCGACCACTTCGCCGAGGAACTGGCGGAGGACATCGCCGAACACTCCGAGGCCGGCATCTCCCTGTCCGTCCGGGCGCTCGGGGCGAACCCGCCGGCGCTCCGGCAGCGACTCGTGCGCCTGGCGGTGGAGAGCGAGTTCGGCGTGACGCTGTCGCGCGTGCAGACGCTGGAGGTCTGCCGGCTCGTCACGGACTGGAGCGGACAGGGGCCGATCGACCTGCCGGGCGTCCGGGCGTCGCGATCCGGTGACCGCCTGTCGTTCAGCGCCGGTTAGGCTGGACCGGTGGAACTCTCCGACGTCCAGGCAGACCTGTCCGAAGTCCTCTTCACCCCCGAGCAGATCGACGACAAGCTCGCCGAACTCGCGGCGGTCGTCGACGCCGACTACGCGGGCCGCGACCCCTTGCTCGTCGGTGTCCTGAAGGGTGCCGTCATGGTGATGGCGGACTTCTCGCGACACCTCAAGATGCAGGCGCGGATGGACTGGATGGCGGTGTCGTCGTACGGCTCCGGCACGAAGTCGTCCGGTGTGGTGCGGATCCTCAAGGACCTCGACACCGACCTGCACGGACGCGACGTCCTCATCGTCGAGGACATCATCGACTCCGGTCTGACGCTGTCCTGGCTCAAGCAGAACCTGCAGTCCCGCGGTGCCGCGAGCGTCGAGATCGTCGCCCTGCTGCGCAAGCCCGAGGCCGCCAAGGTCGAGGTCGACGTCAAGTACGTGGGCTTCGACATCCCCGACGAGTTCGTGGTCGGCTACGGCCTCGACTACGACGAGCGCTACCGGAACCTGCGCGGTGTCGGCGTCCTGGCGCCGCACGTGTACTCGTAACCCGTCCAGGGGGTACTTGCCTCGGGTTGAGTTCGCCCGCAGAGGACACCCATTCTCGCCACAGAATCGCGGCCGTATGCTGACCTGCACGCAACTTCGGCAGAGAAAGGTGTCGGGCACTCGCGCCCGGATCACATGAACTTCAAGCGCATCTTCCGCGGCCCGTACCTCTACGTGCTGATCGCGCTGGCGGGCATCTTCATCGGCTGGAGCGTCATCAGCCAGGGCAGCACGACCGAGGTCAGCACCCAGAAGGGCCTCGAGCAGCTCGCCGACGGCAAGATCTCGTCCGTCATCGTCAACTCCACCGAGCAGCGGGTCGACATGATCACCCGCGACGGCGACAAGCAGGAGCAGTTCTACTACTCCACGCCCCGTGGCGAAGAGGTCATCCAGGCCGTCAACGACGCCAACCTGCCCAAGGGCTACGACGACCACGTGAACACGGGCAACTGGTTCCTGTCGCTCCTCGGCGTCCTGCTCCCCTTCCTGATCATCGGTGCCCTGTTCTGGTTCCTGCTCTCGAGCGCCCAGGGCGGCGGCTCGAAGGTCATGCAGTTCGGCAAGTCGAAGGCCAAGATCAACAACAAGGAGAACCCGCAGGTGTCGTTCGCCGACGTCGCGGGCTCCGACGAGGCGATCGAGGAACTCCACGAGATCAAGGAGTTCCTGAAGGAGCCGGCGAAGTTCCAGGCCGTCGGCGCCAAGATCCCGAAGGGCGTGCTGCTGTACGGCCCTCCCGGAACCGGCAAGACCCTGCTCGCCCGCGCCGTCGCCGGCGAAGCGGGTGTGCCCTTCTACTCGATCTCCGGTTCGGACTTCGTCGAGATGTTCGTCGGTGTCGGTGCGAGCCGTGTCCGTGACCTCTTCGAGCAGGCCAAGGCGAACTCGCCGGCCATCGTCTTCATCGACGAGATCGACGCCGTCGGTCGTCACCGCGGTGCCGGCATCGGCGGCGGCAACGACGAGCGCGAGCAGACGCTCAACCAGCTGCTCGTCGAGATGGACGGCTTCGACGGCAAGACGAACGTCATCCTCATCGCCGCGACGAACCGTCCCGACGTGCTCGACCCCGCGCTCCTGCGTCCGGGCCGCTTCGACCGTCAGATCGGTGTCGACGCCCCGGGCATGGCCGGCCGCAAGCAGATCCTCGAGGTGCACGCGAAGGGCAAGCCGCTCGCCGCGAGCGTCGACCTGGAGCTGCTCGCCCGCAAGACGCCGGGCTTCACCGGCGCCGACCTGGCGAACGTCCTGAACGAGGCCGCGCTGCTCACCGCCCGGTCGAACGCGCAGCTCATCGACAACCGTGCGCTGGACGAGGCCGTCGACCGCGTCATGGCGGGCCCGCAGCGTCGGACCCGGATCATGTCCGACCAGGAACGCCTGATCACCGCGTACCACGAGGGCGGCCACGCCCTGGCGGCAGCGGCGATGCGGCACACCGACCCGGTCACCAAGATCACGATCTTGCCGCGCGGCCGTGCCCTCGGGTACACGATGGTGCTCCCGCTCGAGGACAAGTACTCGGTCACCCGCAACGAGCTGCTCGACCAGCTCACCTACGCCATGGGTGGACGCGTCGCCGAGGAGATCGTGTTCCACGACCCCACCACCGGCGCCTCGAACGACATCGAGAAGGCCACCGGCACCGCCCGCAAGATGGTCACCGAGTACGGCATGAGCCAGGCCGTCGGGTCCGTCAAGCTCGGTTCCGGGTCCAGCGAGCCGTTCGTCGGCCGTGACATGAGCGGCGGGACCGGGCGCGACTACTCGGAGAACATCGCCCAGACCGTCGACGCCGAGACCCGTGCGCTGCTCGAGGCCGCGCACAACGAGGCCTACCAGGTGCTCAACGACAACCGCGACATCCTCGACCGCCTGGCCGGTGAGCTCCTCGAGAAGGAGACGCTCGACGCCCCGGAGCTCGTGGAGATCTTCAAGGACGTCCGCAAGCTGCCGGAGCGCCCGCAGTGGCTCTCCAGCGACAAGCGTCCGGTGAGCAACCTGCCCGCGATCGACGTGCCCGGGCAGGCCGCCGCCACCGCAGCGGACCAGTCGGACAGCGAGTCGACCTCGAAGCCCCGTCGTCGCCCCTTCGGCAACCCGGGTATCGCCCCGGCGTAGGGGGCCGGCATGACCGACCTGCCGACGAGACGTGCTCGTCGGCTCGACACCCGCGGCGGTCCGACACCGGACCGCACGCGGGTGTTGGGCATCCTCAACGTGACGCCCGACTCGTTCAGCGACGGCGGGCTGCACCAGGCCTACGACGCCGCCGTGCAGCACGCGCGTGACCTCGTCGCCGCGGGCGCCGACATCATCGACGTCGGTGGGGAGTCGACCCGCCCGGGCTCGGAGCGCGTGCCGATGCCGGTCGAGCAGGAGCGCGTCCTGCCGGTCGTCCGGCAGCTCGTCGCCGAGGGCATCCCGGTGAGCGTCGACACGATGAACGCCTCGACCGCCGAACGGGCCGTCGAGCTCGGCGCCGCGATCGTCAACGACGTGTCCGGCGGCCTGGCCGATCCGGACATGGCCCGCGTGGTCGCGTCGACCGGGGTCGGGTTCGTGGTCATGCACTGGCGTGGCCACAGCGACCGGATGTACCGCAACGCCGAGTACGTGCACGCCGTCGACGAGGTCCGTCGCGAGGTCGAGATGCGGGTCGCCGAGCTCATCGTCCTCGGGGTGCGACAGGAACAGGTCGTGATCGACCCGGGCCTCGGCTTCGCCAAGCAGGGCGTGCAGAACTGGGAGATCCTGGCCGGGTACGAGCGGTTCGCCTCGATCGGTCTGCCGGTGCTCGTCGCCGCATCACGCAAGCGGTTCCTGGACGGAGTGGGCAGCCCCGAGGGGGCCCCGCCGAAGGACCGCGACCTCGCCACCGCCGCCATCAGCCTGCTCGCCGCCGAACGCGGCGCGTGGGGGGTGCGCGTGCACGACCCGGCACCGACCCGTGCCGTGCTCGACGTCTGGGACGCCTGGAGGGCAGCTCGCTCGTGAACGACACCATCCGCCTCGTCGGGGTCCGCGCCCGCGGCCACCACGGGGTCTTCGACCACGAACGTGCTGACGGCCAGGACTTCGTCGTCGACGTCGTCGTGGAGCTCGACGCCCGTGCGGCCTCGGGCAGCGACGACCTCGACGCCACCGTGCACTACGGCGTGCTCGCCGAGCAGGTCGTCGCCGAGATCGAACGCGACCCGGTGGACCTGATCGAGACCCTCGCGGAGCGCATCGCGGCCGCGGTTCTCACCCACCGTGCGGCCCTGGCGACCGAGGTCACCGTGCACAAGCCGCAGGCACCCATCACCGTGCCGTTCACGGACGTCTCGATCACCATCCGCCGTGCCCGCGGGGCGACCGTGCCGGACGAGGAAGAAGAGTGAGCCGCGTCGTCGTCGCGCTCGGCGCCAACCTCGGCGACCGGGGGAGCACCCTCCGCGCCGCCGCCCGAGCGGTCGCCGCGCTGCCCGGGGTCCACCCGGTGGCGTCGAGCCACGAGGTCGAGTCGGTCGCCGTCACCCTGGACGGCCGCGACGACACCAAGCCGCGGTACCGCAACGCCGTCGTGGTCGTCGACACCGACCTCGAGCCGCAGGCGTTCCTCGACGCACTGCACGGCATCGAGGACGAGCACGGCCGCACCCGCGACGTCCGTTGGGGCGACCGGACCCTCGACCTCGACGTCATCGCCGTCGACGACCTGCACATCGACACCGCCACGCTCACCGTCCCGCACCCCCGTGCCGCCGAGCGCGCGTTCGTGCTCGCACCGTGGCTCGACGCCGACCCCGCGGCCGCCCTGCCCGGCGCCGGGCCGGTGGCCGACCTGCTCGCCGCCGTGGGGGACGACACCGAGCGCGTCGACGAGCCGCGCCTGTTCGCGGACGTGCCCCGCGCCTCCCGGGCCACCACCGAAGGGAACGTGACCCAGCCGTGAAGCCGACCCGTCCCTCCACCCTGTTCAGCATCGCCGTCGTGACCGCGGTGGCGGGCTTCGCGTTCGACGCGGTGCTCGCGTCGCGACAGTCGCCGACGCTGCTGCTCGCCGTGCCGCTCGGCATCACGCTCGCGTTCATCGGCGTCGCCGTCGTGCTCATGGCGCGTCCCGTCCGCCGGCACGCCCGCGAGGGCGCCGGCCGGCAGCGCCCGGTCGACCCGCTCTACGCCACGCGCGTGGTGGTGCTGGCGAAGGCCTCGAGCATCTGCGGCGTCCTGTTCGGCGGCTTCGCGATCGGCCTGGTCGTGTACCTCCTGACCCGCTCGGTGACGCCTTCGCTAGGCTCGACCCTGCCGAACGTGGTCGCCGTCGGGGGCGGGATCGTGCTGACGGTCTGCGCACTCGTGGCAGAGCGCATGTGCATCGCTCCTCCGGGTGACGACGACGAGCCGGGCGACCCCCGGAACGGCACGACGGCGAACTGACCCGAGCGCACCCCGCACGACGGCGAACTGACCCGAGCACACCCACTGGAGGCCCGCGATGGCGCGTGAACGACTCGACGAGCCGGGCCTCGGCCTGACCGGCATCGACTGGACCAGGGTGTCCGCGAAGCTCGTGTGGACCGAACTCATCACGACCCTGGTGATCGGCCTCGTGGTGACCGCCGGCCTGGTCCTGATCGGGATCGTCAACGACGGCTTCGGCTCGGGCGCCGGCACGGTCTGGCTGCTCATCGGCATCGTGGTGCTCGTCATCACGCTCGTCACCGCGGCGCTGACGCCCCGCCGGGTCCGTGCGATCGGCTACGCCCTGCGCGACGACGACCTGGTGGTCCGCCGCGGCCTGATGTGGCAGCGCTTCACGGCGGTGCCGTACGGGCGCATGCAGCTCGTCGACGTGGCGCGCGGTCCGCTCGACCGGGCGCTCGGCACGAGCGAGCTGAAGTTCGTGACCGCCGCGGCCGCCACGAACGTCCGCATCCCCGGCATCCCCGCGACCGACGCCGACGAACTGCGCGACCGGCTCGTCGAGCTCGCCGAGTCCCGCCGCGCCGGGCTGTAGGGGGTCGCGGTGACCTTCCGACCCGGCCCGCCGCCGCCCGCCCCGCCCACGCGCGGGAACGCCGCTGCCGCAGCGCCCCTGACCGACGGCGAGTGGCACCGTCTGCACCCGCTGACCCCGCTGCTCAAGGGCGGGATCTTCCTGATCGTCATCCTCGGCTACGTGCTGAACAGCCTGCGCGACCAGCTCGTCGAGTTCTTCATCCCCGGCGGCGAGCAGCAGGACGGCGACCCCGTCCGCTACGTCTACGAGCACGGCGTCGTCGGCTGGGTGCTGCTCGGCGTCGCGGTGTTCCTGCTCGTGCTGATCGGGCTCTTCTACCTGTCCTGGCGGATGCACGAGTTCCGGGTCACCGGCGAGATCGTCGAGGTCCGCTCGGGCGTGCTGTTCCGGAACCACCGCAAGGCCCGGCTCGACCGGATCCAGGGCATCAACATCTCGCGTCCGCTCATCCCGCGGGTGTTCGGCACGGCGAAGCTCGAGATCGCCCAGGCCGGCAACGACGCCAACGTGCAGCTCGCCTACCTCGGGGTGAAGGCCGCCGACGACCTGCGGCTGCGCATCCTCGTGCTCGCCTCTGGTGCGAAGGACGACGACCGTGGCAGTGGTCCGGCGCGTGCGTCGAACGGTGTGCTGCAGGACCGCGTCGACGAGATGTTCTCGCCCGAGCTCGACCCCGCCGCGGTGCAGGCCACCCGGATCGTCAAGGTGAAGCCCGGTCGGCTGCTCGCGTCGATGCTGCTCTCCGGCACCACCGTCTTCATCCTGCTGGCCGTGGCGGCGATGATCGTCAGCGTCGCGCTCACCGGCGAGTACGGGATCCTGTTCGGCCTGTTCCCCGCCGTGATCGGTGCGGGCAGCTACTACGTCCGCAAGTTCTCGCGGTCGCTGCAGTACACGATCGCCGAGACCCGCGACGGCATCCGGATCGGGTTCGGCCTCGTGTCGACCTCGAACGAGACGCTGCCCCCGGGCCGCATCCACGCCGTGAGCGTCGCGCAGCCGCTGCTCTGGCGCCCGTTCGGTTGGTGGGACGTCCGGATCAACCGGGCGACGAACGCGGGCAACGGGGCGTCGAGCAACCAGCAGGCCTCCGCCATCGTGCTGCCCGTCGGCACCGCGGCCGACGTCCGCGAGGTCCTCGACATCATCCTGCCCGGCCTGGTCGGCACTGCCGTCGCCGGCCCCGAGGCGTCGCAGGAGGCCCTGCGGGAAGGCTCCGCCGAGGCCGTCAGCGTCGTCGACGACAGCCTCACCACGAGCGGCGACGAAGGTGGTTTCGTGCACTCCCCGCGCCGCGGCGCCTGGCTCCGGCCGTTCGCGTTCCGACGCAACGGGTACCGGTTCGTGCAGGGCGCGGTGCTGCTCCGGCTCGGCGCCGTCTGGCGGTCGCTCGTCATCGTGCCGCTGCCCCGGGTGCAGAGCGTCAAGGTCGAACAGGGTCCGCTCGAGCGTGCCCTGCGGCTCGCCGCCGTCCACGTGCACACCGTCGCCGGGCCGGTCTCGGCCCGCGTCGGTGCGCTCGACGCGCGGGACGCGCAGCGTCTGTGGTCCGAGACCACCCAGCGCGCCGTCGAGGCCGCTGCGGTCGACACGTCCCACCGGTGGCGCGAACGGGAGGCCCGTCCAGCGTCCGCCAGGCACGCTGCGGACGTGCCGTGGCCCGGGACCGGAGCCCCTGCCGGACCCGACGGCGACCACCGGCCCGGCACCGTGCCTCCCGGCCCGGGGTGGAGCGACGTCCCGCCCACCGGGGCCGTCCGATGAGGGCCGGGCGCCTCGGCGTCGGCGTCGTTGGGGCCGGACGGGTCGGACCCGTGCTCGGCGCCGCACTCGCGAACGCGGAGCACGCGGTCGTCGGCGTGACCGCCGTGTCCGCCGAGAGCCGTGACCGCGCCGAGGCGATGCTGCCCGGCGCTCCCGTGCTCGCAACGCCGGACCTGGTGGAGCGGAGCGAACTCGTCCTGCTCGCGGTGCCGGACGACCAGCTGGCCTCACTCGTGCAGGGCCTGGCGGACGCCGGCATCTGGCAGCCCGGGCAGCTCGTCGTGCACACCAGCCCGGACCACGGCGTCGGCATCCTCGCCCCCGCGATGGCGGCCGGTGCGATCCCGCTCGCCATCCACCCCGCGATGGCGTTCACCGGCACCAGCGTCGACCTGTCGCGGCTCCGTGACGCCTACTGCGCGGTCACCGCCCCGTCACCCGTGCTGCCCATCGCGCAGGCCCTGGTGGTCGAGATGGGCGCCGAGCCGTTCGTCATCGCCGAGGGGGACCGGCCCGCCTACGCCGACGCCGTCCGCGCCGCCGTGAGCTTCTCGACGGCGATCGTGGACCAGTCGGCGGGCACGCTCTCCGGCATCGGCGTCGACCACCCCGGCCGGGTGCTCGGTGCGCTCGTCCGCTCCGCGGTCGACAACGCCCTGACGGCCGCCGACGGGCAGTCCACGCTGTAGGGGCATGGCGCTCGGTCACGACGCCCCGCTCAGTTCCGCCGAGCGGTCACGAACCGTCGGCCCGCGGCGCTCCGGCCGACGGAACGTGACCGGTCGGCGCCGCGCCGGCGGGGAGTCGCGACCAGTCGAGGGGACCCGTCCGGGCACGGTTCGGGGGCGGGCTCGCGGCGCGGGTAGCATTTCCCCCGACCCCCACGACCATCGGAGCCGCACCCGCATGACCGACGAGACCGCCACCACCGACACCGCGATCGCCGACGCCGCCGCACTGGCCGAGCAGGAGACCAGCGAGCAGCGACAGGTCCGGCTCGACAAGCGGGCGAAGCTCCTCGAATCGGGCATCGAGGCGTACCCCGCCGAGCTCCCGATCACGACGACGATCCCGGCGGTCCGCGACCAGTACGCGCACCTCGAGACCGGCGAGGAGACGCAGGACGTCGTCGGTGTCGCCGGCCGCATCGTGTTCTCGCGCAACACCGGCAAGCTCTGCTTCGCGTCGCTGCAGTCCGGCGACGGCTCCCGCATCCAGGCGATGGTGTCCCTGGCCGAGGTCGGAGACGAGTCCCTCGCGCGCTGGAAGGAGTTCGTCGACCTCGGCGACCACGTGTTCGTACACGGACGTGTGATCTCCTCGCGCCGCGGTGAGCTGTCGATCATGGTCGACGAGTGGGCGATCGCGGCGAAGGCGATCCTGCCGCTGCCGAACCTGCACAACGAACTGAACGAGGAGACGCGGGTCCGCCAGCGCTACCTCGACCTCATCGTCCGCGACGAAGCACGCGCCACCGTCCGCGCGCGTGCCGCCGTGATGTCCTCGCTCCGCCAGACCTTCACCGAGCACGAGTACCTCGAGGTCGAGACGCCGATGCTGCAGACCCAGCACGGTGGCGCCTCGGCTCGTCCGTTCGTGACCCACTCGAACGCCTTCGACACCGAGCTCTTCCTGCGCATCGCACCCGAGCTCTTCCTGAAGCGCGCGGTCGTCGGCGGCATCGACCGGGTGTTCGAGATCAACCGGAACTTCCGCAACGAGGGTGCCGACTCGTCGCACTCGCCCGAGTTCGCGATGGTCGAGGCCTACCAGGCGTACGGCAACTACGAGCAGATGGCCGACCTGACGCAGGAGCTCGTGCAGCGCGCTGCGCGGGCCGTGACCGGCGGCTCGCTCGAGGTCACCCTGCCCGACGGCAGCACGTACGACCTCGGCGGCGAGTGGCCGCGCATCGACATGTACGGCTCACTGTCCGAGGCAGCCGGTCGCGAGATCACCCCGGAGACCCCGCTGTCCGAGCTGCAGGAGCTCGCCGCTGCCGAGGGCGTCGAGGTCGCGCACGCCACGCACGGCAAGTACGTCGAAGAGCTCTGGGAGCACTTCGTGATCGACTCGCTCGACCGCCCGACGTTCGTGATGAACTTCCCGGTCGACACCTCGCCGCTCACCCGCGAGCACCGCACCCGACCGGGCATCGTCGAGAAGTGGGACCTGTACGTCCGCGGCTTCGAGCTCGCGACGGCGTACTCCGAGCTCGTCGACCCGGTCGTGCAGCGGGAGCGCTTCGTCGAGCAGGCGAAGCTCGCAGCCGGCGGTGACCCCGAGGCGATGCGCGTCGACGAGGAGTTCCTGCGAGCCCTCGAGCACGCGATGCCCCCGTCGGGTGGCATGGGCATGGGCGTCGACCGCCTGCTCATGGCGATCACCGGCCTCGGCATCCGCGAGACGATCCTGTTCCCGTTGGTGAAGTAAGACCCGGTTCCCCGGGGTACGATGCTCCGGTGCCGCATGGAGTCGTGACCGGGATCATCTTCGCCCTGACGCCGACCATCGTCGTCGGCCTCATCTTCTGGTTCGTGATGCGCGCCATCATGCGGGCCGACCGCACCGAGCGTGCCGCGTACGCCAAGGTCGAGGCCGAGGAGCGTGTCCGGTTCGAGCGGGAGCACGGCGTCCCCGCGCCGGCACCGGCCTCGGCCGAGTAGCGCCGCCCGACCCAGTCCTGTCCGAAGGCCGTCGCCCATCGTGGTCGGCGGCCTTCGACGTCGGTGCCCCCTGGACGGCTGTGCGCCCTCGACCGGTCACGCACCGTTCACCTCGCCGTCGCGCGCCGGGGTGAGCATCGTCCGCATGGCAACCACACACCCCTTCACGGGTCGCAGCCTCGTCGGTGACATCGAGAGCGAGTACGACGAGTTCGACCGAGACGCCGACCTCGAGGCGTCCAAGCGCCGGGACGGGTGGCTCGAACCCTCCTGGTGACCCCCACCCACTCGGTTTTCGGGGTACGACCACCGGATCGCATCGATCCGGCCGGACGTACCCCTTTTGCATGTCCGGAAGGCGCGGCACCATGGGGTACAGGTTCGGAAACGCGTGAGAGACACGCCTGCAACGCCGGAAACATCACGTCATACCCTTGATCCGCGGCGGTTCGGGGGACCACACTGGCAGCATCGCTGTACCCCACGGGGGACGGTTTCGATGACGAAGCACGGAGATGCCTGAGAATCATTCCGATCGGTTTGTGGGGTACACCTCCGGACCGCTTTACTCGTGAACACCCCAAGCAGCACCCAGAAGCACCACCCCCAGCACCACCGCACGAAGCCATCACCGCCGAACGCAGGGAGCAACACCATGACGATCGCACCGGCTGCACCGAGCACCACCCGCCGCGCCACCACGAAGAAGGCAGCGGCATCGAAGACCCAGGCCGCCGAGTCCACGACGACCTCCCTCGACACCGAGGTCGAGGCCGACGAGCAGCTCGCCGGTGTCCGCGGCGCCTCCGTCGACCAGGTCGGCGACTACCTGCGCCACATCGGTCGCCTCTCGCTCCTCACCGCCGAGGAAGAAGCGCAGATCGCCCGTCGCATCGAGGTCGGCCTGTTCGCGGAGGAGAAGCTCGCGACCGAGAAGGGCCTCGCGAAGACCCTGCAGCGCGAACTCCGCTGGCTCGTCCGCGACGGTGAGCGCGCCAAGGAGCGCATGATCACCTCGAACCTCCGTCTGGTCGTCAGCATCGCGAAGCGCTACTCGCAGCGGGGCCTGCCGTTCATGGACGTCATCCAGGAGGGCAACCTCGGCCTGGTCCGTGCGGTCGAGAAGTTCGACTTCACGCAGGGCTACAAGTTCTCGACCTACGCCACCTGGTGGATCCGCCAGGCGATCTCGCGTGGTCTCGCCGACAAGGCCCGCACGATCCGCATCCCGGTCCACACCGTCGAGCTGATCAACAAGATCTCCCGCACCGAGCGCGATCTGACCGTCGACCTCGGCCGTGCGCCGATGCCCGACGAGGTCGCCGCCGAGCTGAGCATGACGGTCGAAGAGCTCGTCGACCTCAAGGGTCGCTCGCACGAGCCGGTCTCGATCCACACCGTGGTCGGCGACTCGGACGACAGCGAGCTCGGTGACTTCATCGAGGACGAGGACGCTGCGTCCCCGAACGAGCTCACCGAGACCACGCTCCTGCACCGCGACATCCGTTCGATCGTCGCCGAGCTGCCGAGCGAGGAAGCCAACGTGATCCGCATGCGCTACGGCCTCGACGACGACAAGCCGATGACGCTCGACGAGATCTCGAAGATCGTGCACACGACCCGCCAGGCCGTCAGCCGGGTGGAGTCGCGCGCCAAGCTGCGTCTGTTCGCCAAGGCGGTCTCGCAGGACATGCAGCTGTACCTGACCGACTGAGGTCAGCAGGCTTCGGCCGGCGCTTGCGTCGGCAGGGGAACCCGGGTCGGTCTGTGGGAAGACGATCCGGTGGGGTGATGGGAAGGCCCGCTCGAGCACCGCTCGAGCGGGCCATTCACGTTCGTGGGCGTAGGCACCTGCCCGGACCGCTACTGGTCGAGTTCGCGTCCGAGCTTCTGCCGCAGGTCGCTCGGGATCAGCTCGATGAGCTGGTCGGGTCGTACCGGCAGGTCGAGCAGGCTCAGCTTCACCCGACCGGTGCGTCCGTGCCGCTCGGCGTCGAGTCGCACGACGCTGCCGGCGTCCTTGCGGAGGCGGACGTCGATCTGCGCTCCGGTGGCGACCTCGCCGACGACGAGTCCGTCGACCTCGAGTGCGGCGCTCCTGGTGCCCTCCGCGATGTCGAACCGGTAGCGCTCGCGGGCGGCGAGCACCACGGCGCGGTCGATGCCCGCCATCGGGGCGACCGGGGTGACGACGGACCCGGAGAGTGCGGGGGAGAGCACCGGGCCACCCGCGGCGTAGTTGTACGCGGTGGAGCCGGCCGGGGTCGCGGCGACGATGGCGTCGGCGCGGTAGTAGCCGTAGCCGAGCCCGCCGACACTGAGGTCCGCCGACACCTGACCGGAACCGGGGCGCCGCACGATCGTCAGGTCGTTGAACGCCAGGTAGTCGGTGCGTGCGCCGCTCCAGGACAGCCGGGCCTCGAGCGCGTGGTGCGGCTCGAGCTGGTACTCGCCGGCCGACAGCCGGTCGAGCGCTGCCTCGAGTTCGGGCGGTTCGATCTCCACCAGGAACCCGACGTTGCCGTAGTTCACGCCGAGCACCGGGACCGGGCGCTTCGCCACGAGTCGCATCGCGCCGAGCATGGTGCCGTCGCCGCCGAGGGCCACGACGAGGTCGACGCGTGCGGTGAAGTCGTCGTCCTCCACGGCGGTGATGCCCCCGCCGATCCGCTGTGCGTCGGCTCGGCGGGCGACGAGCTCGCCCCGGCCGGACGCGTTCCATCGCTGCAGGGTCGTGACGGACTCCTGCACGTTCTTGGTCGGGTGGACGACGAGGCCGACGACGGGCTGATCCATGACCGGATGGTACCGAGCCGCGCTGAACCGAGGGCTGTTCAATTGCCATCGCATGCGATATTCTGAATACATGCAGATCGCTCAGCTGTCCGTCGCCCTCCCCACCGTCCGGCAGGGTCGCGAGATCGTGCTGCTCGCCGACCTCGAGTCCCACGAGACGGGCTTCGGCTTCGTCGACGCGGAGCACCTCCTGCTCGCCGCCGTCACGCTCTGCGACGGGATGCCCCGGTTCCGCCCGGTCCTCGAGGCGCACGGGGTCAGCCCCGAAGCCGTCCGCTCCGAGATCAGCGTCTTCGTCGGTGCGCGGGCGGCGTGCCCCGACGAGCACGATCGGGTCGCCTGCACACCGGCGGCCGCCCGGGTCCTCGCACGAGCAGCCGTCCTCGCTGGTCCGGCCGAACGTGTCCGCCCGGTCCACGTCGTGCTGGCCGTCCTCGACGGCGTCGACGACCCCTTCATGGGGTCGGCGCACGACGTCCTCGACGCCCTGGGCGTCGAGCCGCGCCGCTTCCGGCGTGCCCTGCGCCGGGCAGCGCGCCGCGCCTGACACGCGACCCAGGAGCGATCGGGAGGCCCGTGGCGGACGCCGCCACGGGCCTCCCGTCGTCTGTTCCGTTCGCTCACTGCGCACATCGCGCAGTGAGGTCACGCCCACGGCGAACAGGGGCAGCCCGCACGGGGAGCGCTGGTTACTCTCGGAGTACGTGACCGGACTCAGACGAGACCGGACCAGCTGTCGGCTCCGTCAGAAAGGGCCAAGGGAGAGCACATGTTCGAGAGATTCACCGACCGAGCCCGTCGTGTTGTCGTCCTCGCTCAAGAAGAAGCGAAGATGCTCAACCACAACTACATCGGCACCGAGCACATCCTCCTCGGCCTGATCCACGAGGGCGAGGGCGTTGCTGCCAAGGCGCTGGAGTCGCTCGGCATCTCGCTCGACGCCGTCCGCGAGCAGGTCCAGGACATCATCGGCCAGGGTCAGCAGCAGCCGACCGGGCACATCCCGTTCACGCCGCGTGCCAAGAAGGTGCTCGAGCTGTCCCTGCGCGAAGCGCTGCAGCTCGGCCACAACTACATCGGTACCGAGCACATCCTGCTCGGCCTGATCCGCGAGGGCGAGGGCGTCGCAGCCCAGGTGCTCGTGAAGCTCGGCGCCGACCTCAACCGGGTCCGCCAGCAGGTCATCCAGCTCCTGTCCGGCTACCAGGGCAAGGAAGCGGTCGCCGTCGGCGGCGAGCAGCAGCAGAACGCGCAGCAGGGTTCGCAGGTCCTCGACCAGTTCGGTCGCAACCTCACCCAGGCCGCGCGCGACGGCAAGCTCGACCCCGTCATCGGGCGCGAGAAGGAGATGGAGCGGGTCATGCAGATCCTCTCCCGCCGCTCCAAGAACAACCCCGTCCTGATCGGTGAGCCCGGCGTCGGCAAGACCGCCGTCGTCGAGGGCCTCGCCCAGGCGATCGTCAAGGGCGACGTGCCCGAGACGCTGAAGGACAAGCAGCTCTACTCGCTCGACCTCGGGTCGCTCATCGCCGGGTCCCGCTACCGCGGTGACTTCGAGGAGCGCCTGAAGAAGGTCACGAAGGAGATCCGCACCCGCGGCGACATCATCGTCTTCATCGACGAGATCCATACGCTCGTCGGTGCCGGTGCTGCCGAAGGTGCGATCGACGCCGCCTCGATCCTCAAGCCCCTCCTCGCCCGCGGTGAGCTCCAGACCATCGGTGCCACCACGCTCGACGAGTACCGCAAGCACTTCGAGAAGGACGCCGCACTCGAGCGTCGCTTCCAGTCGGTGCAGGTCAACGAGCCGTCGCTGCCGCACACGATCAACATCCTCAAGGGCCTGCGCGACAAGTACGAGGCGTTCCACAAGGTGTCCATCACCGACGGTGCGATCGTCTCGGCCGCCAACCTGGCGGACCGCTACGTGCAGGACCGCTTCCTGCCGGACAAGGCCATCGACCTGATCGACGAGGCCGGCGCACGCCTGCGCCTCTCGATCCTGTCGGCGCCCCCGGAGCTCCGCGAGTTCGACGAGAAGATCTCGACGGTCCGTGGGTCGAAGGAAGCCGCCATCGAGGAGCAGGACTTCGAGAAGGCAGCCTCGCTGCGCGACGAGGAGAAGAAGCTCCTGGGTGAGCGTCTCCGCCTCGAGAAGCAGTGGCGTGCCGGTGACGTCGCCGCGTCCGGCACCGTCGACGAGGGCATCATCGCCGAGGTCCTGGCGCAGGCCACGGGCATCCCGGTCTTCAAGCTCACCGAAGAGGAGACCTCGCGTCTCGTCTTCATGGAGAAGGCACTGCACCAGCGGGTCATCGGTCAGGAAGAAGCCATCTCGGCCCTGTCCAAGACCATCCGCCGGACCCGTGCCGGTCTGAAGGACCCGAACCGCCCCTCGGGCTCGTTCATCTTCGCCGGGCCCACGGGCGTCGGCAAGACCGAGCTCGCCAAGGCACTCGCCGAGTTCCTGTTCGACGACGAGGGCGCACTGATCTCCCTCGACATGTCGGAGTTCGGTGAGAAGCACACCGTCTCGCGTCTGTTCGGTGCCCCTCCCGGGTTCGTCGGGTTCGAAGAGGGCGGCCAGCTCACCGAGAAGGTGCGCCGCAAGCCGTTCTCCGTGGTCCTGTTCGACGAGATCGAGAAGGCCCACCCGGACATCTTCAACTCGCTGCTGCAGGTGCTCGAGGAAGGCCGTCTCACCGACGGTCAGGGCCGCGTGGTCGACTTCAAGAACACCGTCATCATCATGACCACGAACCTCGGTTCGCAGGGCATCGCCGGTGGCCCGGTGGGCTTCCAGGTCGAGGGTGACTCGGCCGTCGGCTACGACCGCATGCGCGGCAAGGTCAACGAAGAGCTCAAGAAGCACTTCAAGCCGGAGTTCCTGAACCGCGTCGACGACACGATCGTGTTCCCGCAGCTGTCGCAGCCCGAGCTGCTGCAGATCGTGGACCTGTTCGTGAAGCGTCTGGCGGACCGTCTGCTCGACCGCGACATGACGGTGGAGCTCACCCTCCCCGCCAAGGAGCAGCTCATCAAGGTCGGGTTCGACCCGTCCCTCGGTGCACGCCCGCTGCGTCGCGCGATGCAGCACGAGGTCGAGGACCAGCTGTCCGAGCACATCCTGCAGGGTGAGCTCACCGCCGGTGACCACGTGAAGGTCGACTTCGTTGACGGTGCGTTCCACTTCGAGACCGGGCGTCAGCCGGGCCGCGAAGAGGTCCTCGCCGGCGCAGCCGCGGTCGAGACCGCGACCGACGCGCCCCAGGGTGAGATCGAGTCCTAGACCCGACACCAGACAGACGGGAGGCCCGGTGCCAGCTGGCACCGGGCCTCCCGTCTGTCCGTGTGCGGACGTGTCAGGCCGTGATCACGCCTGCACGTCGCCGCGCCAGCCCGTGTCGGTCGGAGCCGACTCGACGCGCTCCTTGTAGTTCTGCAGGTCCTTCTTGATGGCGTGGCCACCGACGCCGACCGCAGCGCCGAGCTTCTCGAGGAAGCCGGACGGCTCCCAGTCGATCTGCGCGGTCACACGCGTCTCGTCGTCGGAGAGCTTGTGGAAGGTGACGACGCCGGCGTGGTCGGTCTCGCCGTCCTTCACGGCCCAGGCGACCCGCTCGTCGGAGTGCTGCTCGGTGATGACGGCGCGGAACTCGCGCTCCTGGCCGGCGACCTTGACGGTCCAGTCGGTGGTCTTGTCGTCGACCTGGACGATCTTCTCGACCTCGTCGAGGAAGTGCGGGAACTCCTCGAAGCGGGTCCACTGACCGTACGCTGCGGAGACGGGGACGTTGACGTCGACGGTTTCGATGATCTGAGGCATGGTGTCGACGGTAGGCGGCCGCGCCTGGGCGCAGTACAGCGGGATGTCCCCCGGAGCGGTCGGCTGCCGCTCGTCCACGCGCGGCTATGGTTGTCGGGATGACAGAGCACGGGAAGCACGCGTTCCACGAACGTGACGAGCACGGGATCCTGGTGCGTCCGGCACTCGCCTCGGACGTCCCGCACATCCAGCGGCTCATCGCCCCCTACGTCGATCGGCGCATCCTGCTCGGCAAGGAGAACGTCGCGCTGTACGGCTCGATCCAGCAGTTCCGGATCGCCGAGGGCCCAGACGGCGTCCCGATCGGCTGTGGTGCCCTCGCCGTCTTCTGGGACGACATCGCCGAGGTGCGCACGCTCGCCCTCGACGCCGACTGGATCCACAAGCGCGTCGGACACCGGATGCTCGAGGCGCTCGAACACGACGGCCGTGAACTCGGCGTCGCGCGGATCTTCTGCCTGACGTTCGAGGTCGACTTCTTCGCGAAGCACGGCTACCTGGAGATCGGCGAGCAGGTCGTCGAACCGGCGGTCTACGCCGAGCTGGTGCGGTCGTCGGACGAAGGGGTCGCGGAGTTCCTCGACCTCGCCCGGGTCAAGCCGAACACCCTCGGCAACACCCGCATGCTGAAGATCCTCTGACGCTTTCGCGCGGCACCCGGCGGGGGTCCCGCACCGGGCATCCGCGGTTGTCTACCCTGTGCGCATGTCGTCGTTGCGTCACCCCGTCGGGCCCGAGAAGCCGGTCGTGTACTGGCGCCGTCGTGCAGCTGTGCTCGGCGCGCTCGTGATCATCATCGTGGTGGTCGTGCTCATCGTCGTCGGACGAGGGAGCGCGTCGACCCCGACGGCAGCGCCCACGTCCTCGCCGTCCGCTTCGGCCCCGGCTTCGGCCGGTGGTGCTTCGTCCGCTGCCCCGTCCCGTTCGGCGTCGGCATCTGCGTCGGCGTCTGGGTCGGGCGCTGCCGACGGGTCGACGTGCAGCAAGGACCAGGTCGTCCTCACGCCCGTGCTCGACAAGGAGGCGTACGGCCCCACCGAGGACCCGAAGATCGCCATGTCGATCAAGAACACCGGCACGAACTCGTGCCACCTCGACCTCGGGTCAGCGCAGCAGGTGCTGACGATCAGCTCGGGCGAGGAGCAGTACTGGTCGTCGAAGGACTGCCAGACCGGCGGCACGAACCAGGACGTCACGATCAAGTCCGGGCAGACCCTGACCACGCCCGCGATCGCCTGGGACCGCACCCGGTCGTCCACCACGACGTGCGATGCGTCCCGCCCGGCGGTCTCGGCCGACGGGGCGAGCTACCACCTACAGGTCGCGGTGGGGAACCTCGAGTCGAAGGCCTCGGTGCAGTTCATCCTGCAGTAGCCCGGGCGTCGCGCGGGCTGGTAGCCTCGATGCAAGTGGATTGGGAATGCCCGATCGGCGTCGAACCCCCGGAGCCCCCGGGGGTTCTCGCTTTCACGGGTACACCTTCAGGCCCCAGCCCTTCACCGAACCAGACGGCGACTTCGGCATGCGCTCGAGGATCCGGTCCCACGCGCGGTTGGGCTGCTCGGGCTTGAGGAGATGTGTGCCGATCGGACGAGCGACGAGATCGGCGATCTGGAGCCCGGCACTGTTCGTCTGCTTGCTCGCGATCTTGAAACGGAAGGTCTCGGCCATCCCACGCATCTTCGTGGTGCTCATGATTCGGTCGAACTCGGCCTCCAGCTCCCTGTCCTCGGAGCGGCCCCGGCTCTCGAAGACCACGAACGTCTCGCAACGGGACGCTCCTCGATCCTGGAGCTGCAAGAAGACCCGTTCGAGCCCGAACTCGAGCGCGACGTGGTACGGACTCGTGTCCTCCCCGACCCGGCGGACGAACTCGTGCTTCCGGATGGCGGATGCAACCACCCCGAAGCGCTCATCGAACACGGCGTCGACTCTTGCCATGAAATCGCTGCGGACGGAGGCGTTCAGGAGGATGTCGAACGGCGGAGCTGACTGACGCATCTCCCGCTCGTGGAGGACGACCATGTCGTGGTTGAAGAAGTCGAACTTGAGGCGTTGGACGAGCGGAACGATCCGGTCGACGTAGACGTCGACGGGGAAGATGCAGAACGCGAGCACGAACATCGGGTAGTCCGGATTGATGCGCGTGAGACTGTGATCTCCGCTTTCGTCGACGTAGACGATGTATCCACTGCGCACCGGTCCAACATATCAGTGGACAGCAAACGGCCCCGCCGTCCAGAGGACGACGGGGCCGTTCGAAGCTGATGTGATCAGCCGAGGACGGTGATGTTCTCCGCCTGCGGGCCCTTGCGGCCCTCGGTGATGTCGAACTCCACCTTCTGGTTCTCCTCCAGCGACTTGTAGCCGTTGCCGGCGATCGCGGAGAAGTGCGCGAAGACGTCAGCGCTTCCGTCGTCCGGGGCGATGAAGCCGAAGCCCTTTTCGTTGTTGAACCACTTGACGGTACCGGTAGATGCCATGATGGCGTTTCCTTAGCTTTCTTGCGTTCCGCCATGGTGCGATCGCACCTGCGGAGCCCCGACGTACGTCGACGGGGGTGATGCGCCACGCGGGCAGGTGCCGGCGGGACGGGTTCGGGGTCAGGCCTGATGGCCAGTGACCCTGGTAGTCCGAGTTGAGGGGCAAACCACCTCGCTCGAACGTTGAGCGCCGCCGAAGCGGTTCCATCAGGCTAGCGTGCTCAGAGCCGACTGGCTACCCGTGCGTCACTGAACGACGAAAATCTGGTGGAATTGCTCAGATGGCAGACAAGGAACAGCGCTTCCGGAGTGAACAACTCGAGGAAGCCCTCGCGAAGCAGGACGTCGCTGCGGTGGCGTTCGCGCTGCGCAACGACATCGTGATCGTCCCCCGGCTCGTGACCGGCAAGAAGGACATGCAGGTGCGGGTGTTCGGGCGCGAAGGCTCCGAGAAGCGCATCCTGCTGCTGTTCTCGTCGGCTGACGCCTACACGGCGATGGTGCCGGACGAGAAGATCCGGCAGGTCATGGTCTACGACGGGCCTCGGCTCGAGGAGTTCCTGGCCGCCCACCTCGACATGCTCGAGGGCGTGTTCTTCGACATCGCCGGGCCGAACACCATGCAGGCGAGTCCGGAGGACCTGCTGGCCGCATTGCGCGCTTAGCACTGGCCGTCGGGCTGTCCGCGGTGGGCCGTCGGGCTGTCCGCGGTGGGCCGTCGGCTCAGAACGCGCGGTCGAGCTCGCGCTCGCGAGCTGACTGCGTCATCGAGAACGCCACACGCAGTGCTTCGCGCAGATGCCCGGAGTCGGCACCGAGGACTGTCGTGAAGCCGAGTCGGCTCGCCTCGTTCACCCGTTGCTTGGTCCCCGTGGCCGGACGGATCTCGCCCGCCAGGCTGATCTCGCCCACGGCCGCGAGCGTGTGCGGGTACGGACGGTCCCGTGCTGCACTCGCCAGGGCCAGTGCGATCGCCAGGTCGGCGCCGGGTTCGGTGAGCTTCATGCCGCCCACCGTCGAGACGTAGACGTCGGCATCGGAGAGCTTGAGGCCGGCTCGGCGTTCGAGCACCGCGAGCAGCATCGCCACGCGTGAGGCATCGACACCGTTCACGACCCGACGGGGCTGCGGCGCGGAGCTCGGCACGATGAGCGCCTGGACCTCCACCGGGAGCGCCCGACGCCCCTCGAGCGCCACGGTCACGCACGTGCCGGAGACCGGGGTCGCGTTCTTGGACATGAACAGGCCGCTGGGGTCCGGGACTTCGTGGATGCCGTCGCCGCCCATGTCGAAGCACCCGACCTCGTCTGTGGGGCCGAAGCGGTTCTTCAGTGCCCGGACGAAGCGGAGCGCGGTCTGCCGGTCGCCCTCGAAGTGGCAGACGACGTCGACCAGGTGCTCGAGCAGGCGCGGCCCGGCGATCGTGCCGTCCTTCGTGACGTGGCCGACGATCAGGACGGGGAGGGCGCGGTCCTTCGCGATGCGGATCAGGGTCGAGGCGACTTCGCGCACCTGGGAGGTGCCGCCCGCGATGCCGTCGATCGAGCTGGACGAGATGGTCTGGACGGAGTCGGCGATGAGCAGGTCCGGCTTGACCTGGTCGATCTGGCCGATGATGACGCCGAGGTCGACCTCGCTCGCCAGGTAGAGGTCGTCGTGCATCGCCCCGGTGCGCTCGGCCCGGAGCCGGACCTGGTCGACGGACTCTTCCGCACTGACGTAGAGGACGCGCTTGCCGGAAGCGGCCGCCCGTGAAGCGACCTCGAGCAGGAGCGTGGACTTGCCGACGCCGGGTTCGCCGGACAGCAGGACCGCGGCACCGGGGACGACCCCGCCGCCGAGCACGCGGTCGAACTCGCCGATGCCGGTCTGCCAGCGCTGCACCGTCGTGCCGCGGGCCTCGGTGATGGGGCGGGCCGCGCGGGCCCCGGTGACGGCGACGGCCGCCGTGCCCCGGGTGCTCGCCGAGACCGCCGAGGAGTCCTCGACCGTGCCCCAGGTCTGGCACTCGCCGCACCGGCCGACCCACTTGACACTGGTCCAGCCGCACTCGGTGCATCGGTAGAGGGACTGCGGGCGCGCCATGTCGTCGAGGCTAGGCCGTGCCGCCGACATCGCCGGAGCGGTGCACCGGCTCGTCGGGCAGGGCGATCGACCCCGTCATCCGGTTGCGGATCCGTTCGACGGGATTCGGTCGGTTGGCGTGGTCGAGTGCCTCGGCACCGTCGGTGTCCTGCTCGGCACGAGCGTTCGCGACCGCCCCGGCCTCACGCCCGAGGTTCTCGGCCTCACGCGCCGAGAGGTAGTGCCGGATCGCCGCGACCGTGTCGACCCGGGCGTCGACCGCCGGCTCGAACGCGCTCGCCCAGACCTCGTACCCCCGGTCGTTCGGGTGGAACAGGTCGCCGTAGCTGTTGAAGAACGTGCGACGGACCCCGACCCGCTTCGTGATCGTGTGCAGCGGCGCCACGGTCAGCCCGAACTCGGCGGCCACACGGTGCACGATCTCGTTCGCCACCGCCACCTTGCGCTCACGGTCCGGCACGAACATGCACGGCAGCTCGGCCACCACGGCGTGCGACGGCACCGCGCCGTAGATCGCCCGGATGTTCCGCTCGAACTTGTCCGGGTCGAAGTCCGCGATGTCGTTCGCCCCGATCGACACCGTGCAGATGTCGGGTGTGTACTGCCGGAGCTTCGGCAACTGGTCGCGCTTGGCGCCCCAGGTCGTCGAGCCCGAGACGCTCAGGTTCACGACCCGCACCGACTCGTGGGAACGGTGCCGGATCCGTCGCGCCAACAGGCCCACGTACCCGCGGGACGGCACCGTCGCGCCCACGCCCTGCGCCGCCGAGTCGCCGATCGCCACGTACAGGAGCTGCCCCTCGTGCTGCTGTCGCTCGTGCCACCAGTCGGCGTGGATCGGCAGCATGTCGACCACCCGTTGCGCAGCCGCCCGTTGGCCCTTGACGCCGGCCCGGGCCCCGACGGCGGCTGCCCCGAGGACACCGGCCCCACCGAGGACGGACGTCAGGAGTGCGATGAGCGTGCGGGTCTTCATGCCGTGGACGGTACGCCCGCAGGCCGAGTCGACGACGTGGGCGGCCTGTGGGTGTGGGAAGAGCCCTGGGGGTGACCGCCTGTGGAGGGCGAGCCGACGTCGGGTGGCGTGACGGGCCTCCCGGATCGTGTAAACTCTTTCCCGGTACCGTGTCCGAGCGGCCGAAGGATCATGTCTCGAAAACATGTGTGGGGGCAACTCCACCGTGGGTTCAAATCCCACCGGTACCGCCACTTCTCAGAAGACCCCCGTTCACGCGGGGGTTTTCTGCATTTCCAAGTGCAGCACCGATCGCCCTCGAGGGCGTGAGCGACCGGGGCGCTCTGCAGCCGGGTTCAGCGCCGCTTGCGGAGTGCGTTCGTCGCCCACAACGCGACGGCGATCAGCACGGGCTGGAACAGGAGCCGGACGAACCGCTTGGTGTCCGTGTCCAGGCCGAAGCCGTCCCGGTGGTGCATCCACTGGGCGATGTTGCCCGGGAAGATCGCGGTGAAGAACACCGCTGCGACCCACCCGACGGTGGCCTGCCGACGGACCAGCAGCACGAGGGCGGCGCCGAGGGAGATCTCGGCGATGCCCGACGCCAGGACCGTGACGTCCGGGTCCAGGGGGACGAACTCCGGCACCTGGGCCCGGAACTCCTGGCGTGCGACGGTGAGGTGGCTGATGCCGGCCCAGGTCATGGCGGCGCCCAGCAGGATGCGGACGACGGTGCGGGGCTTGGTCGAGCGGGAAGTGCGGCGGCGGGAGGTCATCAGGGGCACGTGCCTTTCACAGGGGAGGGTGGAGCGGTGCGTCAACCGACGCTGCGGATGCGACGCCGGCGGGTGAGTTCGAACACGATCACTGCACCGGTCGCCGCGAGCAGGCCGACGCGATGCGCGCGGGCCACCGCCGTCGCGCCGGAGACGGCCAGCGCTGCGGCGGCGACGGTTCCTACGGTGACGGTGCGGTCCTCGAGGTCGAGGCCGGTGCGCACCGCTCCGAGTGCCGTCGCTGCGGCAGCGGCAGCCGTGGTCCACGGACGTGCGCCCTGCGCGAGGGTTGCGCCGGCTGCGATCTCGAGCAGCGGCACCAGGAGTGCGTGCGGGAGGCCGGGCACGAAACCGCGTTCCTGCATCCGGTGCGCCCGGACCGGCAGGGGACGCGTCATCGACGTGCCTGCTCCGTGCAGGGCGAGGAGCATGCCGGCGGACCGGATCATCGGCTGTGCGCAATCATGTTGTGCACAACCTAACACGGTGGCCCGCCGAATGCGCCTCAGCGGCCTGCGTCCCGCGCAGCCACGCGTCGCCGAACCGCCGCCGTCCACCCGAGCGAGATGGCACCGGCACCGAGCAGCGCCTTCACCGCACCGCCGAGGACGAACGGGTACAGCCCGAACTCGAGCGTCTGCTGCAGGTCGAGCCCGAGCGACACCGCGAGCCAGACCATGCCGACCGCGAAGGTCACGACGGTGCCGAGCGCGAAGGACAGCGCCGAGTTCCGCAGGGGGCGGTCGCCGAAGCGTTCGGCGATCCACCCGACGAGGGCAGCGGCGGCGACGAAGCCGACGATGTACCCGCCGGAGGGACTGACGAGCACGCCGACCCCGGCCGAGCCACCCGCGAAGACCGGCAGCCCGATGACTCCGAGCAGCGCGTAGACGACCATCGACAGGGCACCGCGGCGCGCACCGAGGGCGCTGCCGACCAGGAGGACGGCGAGCGTCTGCCCGGTGATCGGGACGGGCCAGAGCGGGACGGACACCTGTGCGGCGCCGGCAGTGAGCAGTGCGCCGCCGAGGACGAGTGCCGTGCTCACGACCGCGGTGCGGGGGAGCAGGGCGTCGGCGAGCGGACGGTGTGCGGTGGGGGAGAGCGCGGTCATGGCAGAACCTCCAGATGGGGCGACGGAGACGAACGGAAGAGCTAGTCAGACGGTGACGGCGGCGAGCAACGACTCGGCCTCGCGCCGGGCATCGGCGACTGCAGCGGTGTCGAGTCCGCACGCCCGCAGGCAGGTCGCGACGATGGCGTCGCGGTCGGCCTCCTCGACGCCGCCGACGCGGCGGAGCTGGATGACGGTCTCGGCGAGCTGGATGAGGATCCCGCCGAGCCGGGCGGGATCAATCGAGGCATCGACGTCGGCGGCGGCGGCGAGCGACCCGAGGCGCCCGTAGGCGTCTCGCAGCTCGATCCGCTCGGCCCGGAACCCGTCGTAGCGCTCGCCCTGCACCTCGGGCAGCAGGTAGAGCGTGCCGATGTTGTGGGGGGTGCGGGCGAGGGTCTCGACGTCGATCAGGACGAGCGCGGCCAGGGCACCGGCGGCCGATGCCGACGACGGCACCCGGGCTTCGAGGCCGCGGACCACCTCGAGACTCGGCCGGACCGAGGTCGTCAGGAGTTCGACGAGCATGTCGTCCTTGCCGGCGAAGTGGTAGTACAGCGACGCCTGGCGGATGCCGACCCGCTCCGCGATGGCTCGGGTCGAGGTCGCGCTGATGCCGTTCTCGACGAACAGGGCGGCGGCGGCGTCGAGGATCTGGTCGCGGGGACTGAGCGCCGAGTCGGCGTTCGGGACGGCCCTCGGGCGACCGGGCCTGGCCGGTCGGTCGTCGGAGGACATGGAGTCATCCTCCCAGCGCGGCGTCATGCTTGCTCGCGGTAGGCCCGCCAGCCGCCGAACGCCGTGATGTCGGCGGCGCCCTCGACGGCGAACGGCTCGACCAGGAAACCGGTGACGTCGGTTCCGTCCTCGAGTGCCACGGTGCCGATGGCCATCGGCGTGGGCAGGGACGCCACGAAGGTGCCGAACCCAGCGGCGGGCAGCCGCCAGACCTCACCGGCGATGCTCGAGCCCGACCCCGAAGCCGAGCCGGAGCCCGAGCCCGACCCCGAGCCGGAGCCCGAGCCCGAGCCCGACCCCGAAGCCGACCCCGACTCGGGCGCGTCAGCGCCGGACGCGACCGGCCCCACCCGGACCAGCCCGGGCTTTGGCGGCACCGTGTCGAGGGCGTACAGCCGGTAGTCGGACGCGGTGCGGGCCTCCCGGACGAACGATCCGCCGGACGCGACCAGCTGGCCGTTCAGCGGCTGGTCGCGGAGGTGCGCTCCGACGACCAGCAGGTCGACGGTGGGCGCGAGGAACGCGGCGCCGAGCGCCGCGAGCCGTCGGTCGGTGAACGCCGGACCGGTCAGCATGATCCCGAACGGCAGGCCGTCGACGAACCCGGCAGGGACGGCGAGCGAGGCCATGTCGAGCAGGTTGGCGAAGTTCGTGTACCGGCCCATCCGGCTGTTCGCGCCGATCGGATCGGCCGCGACCTCGTCGAGGGTGGGGTGCCACGTCGTGGTGGGCGTGAGGAGCGCTGTGGTGCCGGCGAGGGCGGCGCGTCCCGCGGCGCCGAGCACGTCGAGGCGTTCCTGGTCCGCGAAGAGGTCCGCTGCCGTGGGTCGGGCGCCACCCAGGACGATCGTGGCGACCGACGGGTCCAGGTCGTCGCCGATCAGGTCGCGGTGCGCCTCGACGTGCGCGCCGACGGCGGCGTACCGCTCGGCGACGAACGCGCCGTCGTAGAGCAGCGACGCTGCGTCGAGCAGGGGTGCGATGTCGACCTCGACCACCTGGTGGCCGAGTGCGCGGAAGCGCTCGACGGCGGCGGCGAAGGCCTCGGCCCAGCCCGGCGCGAGGCCCTCGAGCTGCGACGGCAGCGGGATCGCGATCCGCGGGACGGCGGGCACGTCGGCGAGGGCGACGTCGATGCGGGCGAGCGGGTCGGTGTCGTCCGGCCCGGCCATCAGCTCCGCCGCCGTGCGGGCGAGGTCGAGCGACCGGGCGAAGACCGTGACGCAGTCCTGCGAGCGGCAGGCCGGCACGACACCGGTGTTCGGCACCAGGCCCTTGGTCGGCTTCACACCGACCAGGTTGCCGAGCGCCGCCGGCACGCGGCCGGAGCCCGCGGTGTCCGTGCCGAGTGCGAAGTCGACGATGCCGAGCGCGACGGCTGTGGCGGAACCGCTCGACGACCCACCGGAGATACGGGTCGGGTCCCACGCGTTCCGGACCGCGCCGAAGGGTGACCGGGTGCCGACCAGGCCGGTGGCGAACTGGTCGAGGTTCGTCTTGCCGACGACGACCGCGCCGGCGGCGCGCAGGCGGGCGACGCCGGTCGCGTCGGCGGCGGGCTCGTACGCGTAGGAGCGGGCGGCTGCCGTCGTGGGCAGGCCGGCGACGTCGATGTTGTCCTTGACGGCGAACAGGAGGCCGGCGAGGGGGAGCGTCGGGTCGACGGCCTCGGCCTCCTGCAGGACCGCGGCGCGGTCGCGCAGGGTGATCCAGACCTCGGGCCGGTCGACGGCGTCGATGCGGTCGAAGGCGTCGCGGACGCGGTCCGCAGCGGCGCTCGCCGCGCTCACGCTCCCGCTCCGATCGCGGCCAGGACCTGCCCCGGTGCGACCTGGTCGCCCGGCTTGATGTAGACCTCCAACACGTGGCCTTCCACCGGTGCGTGCACCATCGACTCCATCTTCATCGCCTCCACTGCCAACAACTTCTGTCCCTCGTCCACCCGGTCGCCCGGTCGCACGTCCACCTGCCACACCGTCGAGGTGAAGGGTGCGGTCACGGCCGTCGCCCCGGCGGGAAGGACGACCTCGTCCGCCACGACGGCGGCCGGTTCGTCGCGCACGTCGAACTCGCCGGAGGCTCGCCACCGCTCCTTCTCCTCGCCGAACGCTCGCGCTTGCTGCGCCCGGAAGTCCGCGATCGAGCCCGCGTTCGCCTCGAGGAAGCGGTTGTACGAGGCGATCGAGAACTCGCCGTCGACGGTCTCGAACGAGCCCCGTCCGGCGTCGGTCTCGGCCCGCAGCTCGAGCAGCTCGTCGGCACCGACCGGGTACCACTCGATGCGATCGAAGAAGCGCAGCGCCCACGGGTCCTCCTGGAACAGCCCGCCGCGGCGGAACCGGTTCCAGATCTGCACGGTGCGCCCGACGAACTGGTAGCCGCCCGGCCCCTCCATGCCGTAGATGCAGAGGTACGCACCGCCGATCCCGACGGAGTTCTCGGCGGTCCAGGTGCGGGCCGGGTTGTACTTCGTCGTCACGAGACGGTGCCGGGGGTCGAGCGGTGTGGCGACCGGGGCGCCGAGGTAGACGTCGCCCAGGCCGAGCACGAGGTAGCTCGCGTCGAAGACGGTGCGGAAGACGTCGTCGACGCTCTCCAGACCGTTGATGCGCCGGATGAACTCGATGTTCCAGGGGGTCCACGGAGCGTCGTTCCGCACGCCGTTCATGTAGCGCTCGATGGCGAGGCGTGTGGCGGGGTCGTCCCACGACAACGGGAGCTTGACGGTGCGCGACGGCACGACGAGCTGGTCGGTGGGCGGGATCTCGTCCTCGAGTTCGCGGAGGAGCCCGGCCACGTCACGGGCCTTCAGGACCGACGCGTCGGTGTGCACCTGCAGCGAGCGGATGCCCGGGGTGATGTCGAGGACGCCCTTCGGCGCCTCCTGCTGCAGCTTCGTCATGAGCGCGTGCACGCGCATGCGAAGCGCGATGTCGAGCGTCATGTCGCCGTACTCGACGAGCACGTTGTCGTCGCCGTCGCGTCGGTAGGCGACGCTCGGACGGACGTCGGTCGCCTCCAGGCGGGTGATCACGCCGTCGTCGCCGTCGCCCCCGGTGCGGGGGACGGTCCGGGAGGCCCGGTTCGCCTCGAGCGCGGCGGCGTCGGCTTCGCGGACGGGGACGAACCGGACCGTGTCACCTGGTCGGAGCTGGCCCAGCTTCCACAGGTCGCCGCTGGCGACCACGGCGGGGCAGACGAAGCCGCCGAGCGAGGGCCCGTCCGGACCCAGGATGATCGGGGTGTCGCCGGTGAAGTCGATCGCACCGACCGCGTACGGGGTGTCGTGGATGTTCGAGGGGTGCAGACCGGCCTCGCCTCCGTCCGTCCGCGCCCACTCGGGTCGGGGCCCGATGAGCCGGATGCCGGTGCGCGCCGAGTTGTGGTGCACGCCGTAGTCGGTGGCGTAGAAGACGTCCAGGTCGGCGCGGGTGAAGAAGTCCGGGGCCGCGTGCGGGCCCTCGGTGACGCCGATCTCCCACGTGTCGGTCAGCGCGGTGCGCCGATCGGCCGGGGTCGGGCCGCCGACCAGGCCCAGTCGGGCGTCCCCGGGGAAGGCGGGGTGCGCCGCGTCGGAGTCCGGGGAGCCCGGCCGCAGGACGTCGCCGGCGAGCAGCGCGCGACCGGCGTGGCCGCCGAAGCCTCCGAGCGTGAACGTGGCGGTGGAGCCGAGGTACGTGGGGACGTCGAAGCCGCCGCGGACGGCCAGGTAGGTGCGCAGGCCGGGCCCGGGCGCCGTCCCGACGGCCAGGGTCTGTCCGGCGCCGACGTCGATCGGCTCCCAGAGCGGGACGGGGTCGCCGTCGAGGGTCGCGGGCGCCGGTGCGCCGGTGAGCGCGACGACGGCGGCGGTCGAGAAGCGCAGCGTCGGACCCGTCGCCGTGATCTCGAGCGCGGGGGCGCCGTCGGGGTTGCCCACGGCGCGGTTCGCCTCGGCGAACGACGCGGCGTCGAACGGTCCGCTCGGCGGGACACCGACCTGCCAGTACCCGACCCGGCCGGGCAGGTCCTGGATCATCGTCATGGTGCCCGGTGCGATGACGTCGATGCGCGGGTCCGGGTCGTCGGTCTCGTCGAGCGTCGAGGTGGAGTGCGTGGCGGCGCGGAGCTCGAGGTCGTCGGTCAGGGCACGGAGCAGCCCGGTGTTCGTCACGATGCCGTCGATCCGCGTGGCGGCGAGGCCGTCGCGCAGCCGGTCGAGGGCGTCGTCGCGGGTCTCGCCGGTGGCGATGACCTTCGCGAGCATCGGATCGTAGAACGCCGAGACCTCGGAGCCGGTCTCGACCCAGCCGTCGACGCGGAGTCCGCTCGGGTCGCCGGACTCGGTGGTCGCGCTCGGGAACACGGCCTGGGTGACGAGGCCGCTCGAGGGCAGCGAGCCCTTCGCCGGGTCCTCGGCGTAGACGCGTGCCTCGACGGCGTGGCCGTTCGGGGTCCAGGTGCGGTCGAAGACGTCGTCGTCGATGCCGTCGGCGCCGTCACGAGCCAGGCGGAGCATGAGGTCGACGAGGTCGACTCCGAAGACCTCTTCGGTCACCGGGTGCTCGACCTGCAGGCGGGTGTTCACCTCGAGGAACGACGCCTCTTCGCGGACCGGGTCGTAGACGAACTCGACGGTGCCGGCGCTGCGGTACCCGACGCTCGCGGCCAGGCGACGGGCGGACTCGTGCAGCTCGCTGCGGACGTGCTCGGGCAGCGCGGGCGCCGGGGCCTCCTCGATGACCTTCTGGTTCCGACGCTGCAACGAGCAGTCCCGGTCGCCGATCACCGCGACGCGCCCGTGGCCGTCGCCGAAGAGCTGGACCTCGACGTGCCGGGCCGGTCGCACCAGGCGCTCCAGGAAGATGCCGGCCGACCCGAAGGCCGCGGTGGCCGTGCGGGTGACGCTCGTGTACGCCGCGCGGACCTCGGCGAGGGTCGCGCACGCCTGCATGCCGATGCCGCCGCCGCCACCGGTGGCCTTGAGCATCACCGGCAAGCCGATGCGCTCGGCCTCGGCCACGGCGTCGTCGACGCTCTCGAGCAGGCCGGTGCCGGCGAGCATCGGGACCCCGGCAGCGGCGGCGAGCTCGCGGGCGGTGTGCTTCGCGCCGAAGCGAACGATCTGGTCGGCGGTCGGCCCGACGAACCGGATGCCCGCGTCCTCGCAGGCGCGGGCGAAGTCCGTGTTCTCCGACAGGAACCCGTAGCCGGGGTGGACCAAGCCGGCGCCGGTGTCCTTCGCTGCCTGCACCACGGCGTCGATGCGGAGGTACGAGTCGCGGGCGGGGGCCGGGCCGAGGCGGACGGCGACGTCGGCCTCGCGGACGTGCGGAGCGGCCCGGTCGGCGTCCGAGTAGACGGCGACGGTCCGCATGCCGAGGGCCTTCGCGGACCGGATCACCCGGCGGGCGATCTCGCCGCGGTTGGCGACGAGGACGGTGTTCTGGTTCAGGGTCACGGTGTCGGTCCCGGTGGGGTCGGGCGCGGCGGTCACGGCTGGACCACGATCATGCGCAGTGGGGTGCAGGAGAAGTCGTTGCACGGGTTGTTCATCTGGGGGCAGTTCGACACGATGACGAGCACGTCGCGTTCTGCCCGGACGGCGACGCGCTTGCCCGGTGCGCTCATGCCGTCGACGATCCCGAGGGCGCCGTCGGCCTCGACCGGGACGTTCATGAACCAGTTGAGGTTCGAAACGATGTCGCGGGCACCGAGGCCGTGCCGGCCGGCCTCCGCCAGGAAGTTCTCGCGGCAGCCGTGCTGGTACTGGGTGTGGTGGCCGTACCGCAGGGTGTTGGACTCCTTCGAGCACGCGCCGCCGATGGTGTCCTGCCGGTCGATCTCGTTCGCGACGACCGTCATGAGCGGGTGCCCCTCGTTCGACATCAGCACGGTGCCGGTGCGGACGTAGGCGTTGCCCTGCGCGGCGAGCGTGTCCGGCACGCTGTAGCGCTCGTCGGGGTCGTGCGCGTCGTAGACCAGGCAGTCGGCGCTCTGGTTGCCGCCGACGTCGACGATGGTGAGCACCTGGCCGGCGCGGACGACGGCGGACCAGGGCGCGAGCGGCTCGACCCGGTCGTCGCGGACGACTTCGCCGGGCACGAGGGACTCGCTCCAGTCGAGGGCGACGTCGGGGGCGTGGACGGCGCCGACCGGGACGGTGGAGGTGCGGGTGTGCGTCGTCGTGTCGGGCATCAGAGGCCTCGTGCTTCCGCGTAGTCGATCGCGTTCAGGTAGGCGCGGGTGAGTTCGGGCGTCGCCGTGAACCGCTCGTCCGCGTCGGTCGTCGGTGCCCCACGCCAGGCGTGCACCCGGAGCGGGCCGACGGCGTACTCCGGCCGGGGGTCGATCGGGTGCGCGACGTTCGCGACGAGCACGAGCAGCGGCAGCTCGACGACGAGGGTGACGTGGTGCCCGGCACCGGCCGAACCGGTGAAGGTCATCGCCCCCTCGTCGTCGATCCGGACGCCCTGGAAGAACGAGACGCTCGGCGGCAGGTCACGCCTCGTCAGCCCGTGCTTGGCGGCGGCCTTCGCGAAGAGCGACCGGCCGCTCGGTGTCGGACCCTCGGGCGCCGCGCCACCGTACTTCGTCTCGTTCCAGGCGTCGGTGGAGGTTCCGCAGAAGGCGTCGTGGTGCCCGGACGTGTCCTCGGCCACCGTCGCCAGGGCCCGGCCGTCGCCGCTGAGCATTGGCGTGCCGGCACCGAGGTAGGCCTGCCACGGGATCTTCTGGGTGTCGGCGACGTTCAACCGCTCCCACGGTTCGAGGGCGTTGAACACCAGCACGTTGGCGCACGCCTCGCCCGTCGGGTCGTCGAACCGCAGCCGCGAGCCCCTGGCCAGGACCTTGTGCGTGTACCCGCCCGGTGCGACGGTCTCGGCCCACACCAGCTGCGCGGGGTCGACGCCCTCGGGGACGAACGGGGACGTCGACGCCGGCAGGTACGGCATGTACTCAGACTGCGTCCCGGCCTGCGCGCGCGCATCGGAACGCGAGGCGAGCACGCTGTCGGTCTGGTGGAGGTCGCGCATGGGGTTCCTTCGGTCAGGCTTCGACGGTCGCGGTCGCGGAGGCGGGTGCCTGGACGGCGGGGACCGAGGCGGTGGACGGGACCTCGGCGAGGGTGATCGGTCCGTGCGCACGGTGCCGCCGGGCCGACCACACCCAACCCACGAGCAGGACGGCGCCGATGAACAGCAGTGCGCTGTACTGCAGCCACCACGAGTTCCCGGTCAGGTCGTAGATCTCCGGGCGCGGCCAGATGAGGTTGACCGCCATGCCGATCTGGAAGGCGACGGCGAGGGCGTTGAGCGGGATGCCCCACCGGCCGAGCGTGAACAGCGGCTTGCCGTCCTCGTCCACGCCGGCGGGGAAGCCGGACCGTCGGAGCCGGATGCGTTGGACCAGCAGGGGGCCGGTGACGCCGAGGTAGGCCAGGTAGAGCATCGCGATGCACAGGCTGGACAGGGCGGTGAAGATCGCGGACTGACCGATGTTCACGGCGAGTGCGAGGCCGGCACCGACACCGACGACGATCGACGCGGCGATCGGTGTCCCGGTCCGGGGTGAGACCCGAGCGAGCGTGCGGTGGAAGGGCAGGGCCTTCTCGCGGGCCATCGAGTAGACCATGCGCGCACCGGCGGTCTGCACGGCGAGGGTGCAGGCGAACACGGCGACCGCGACGGTGCAGAGCAGCAGCCGGCCGAAGACGTCGCCGAGCGTCGAGGTGATCACCCATGCGAGTCCCTGCGTCGCCAGCTTGCCGTCGGTCAGGCTCGGGGCGGCGACCAGGGCACCGATGATGAGCAGCCCACCGCCGAGGCCGGAGACGGTGAGCGCGCGGACGATGGTCTTCGGGGTGGTCCGGCGGGGGTTGTGCGTCTCCTCGGCGAGCTCACCGGCGGAGTCGAAGCCGACCATCACGTAGGCAGCCATCAGGGACGATGCCAGGAACGCCCAGACGTACGGTTCGGTGCTCGTCGAGCCGGCGGTCGTGAACACCACCGCAGGGCTGCGGTGCGGCAGCAGGAAGAGCGCGCCGATGAGCACGACGACGCCGATGATCTCGATCAGCACGCCGAAGCTCGTGACCCGCGCCATCAGCCGGACGCTCGTGATGTTCACCAGGGTCGTCACGACGAGCATCACGATGCCGAGCACCACCGCGTTCGCAGCACCGGTCGACGAGGCGAGGGAGGGGTCGGCTCCGGGGCCGCCGACGACCTGGAACCCGTTCCAGATCGCAGGGAGCACGGCCTGCACCGCGATGGCTGCGACGGCCACGGTGAGGATCTGCCCGATGATCATCGTCCACCCGGTGAACCACCCGAAGCGCGCGCCCGCCAGACGACTGGACCATTGGAAGATCGCGCCCGAGATCGGCCACCGGGCGGCGAGCTGCGCGAAGTTCAGCGCGACGAGCAGCTGGCCGCCGAAGACGAGCGGCCAGGCCCAGAAGAACGCGGCACCGCCGAGTCCGAACCCGAGGCCGAACAGCTGGAAGACGGTGGTCAGGATCGAGACGAACGAGAACCCGGCCGCGAACGACGAGAACGAGCCGACCCCGCGGTGGAGTTCCTGCTCGTAGCCGAGTCGGGCGGAGCCCTGGGTGTCGACGGGGTCGACGCTGGACGTGGCGCGCGGTGCGTGGAGCGGTGACTCTGGAGAGCGCATGGCTGCAGACCTTTCGCGGAGTACCTGTCGGGCGACAGGTAGTGCGACCAGTGTCGTGCGGACCCGTGTCGCCGTCGTTGCCCGGCTGTTTCGGGCACGTGACGGAAGGGGACCGCGTGTAAACGTTCGGAGTCGAGCGAGGAGCTCGGCGACACGTGTGGACAAGAGGGATCCAAACCGATGTAGATTGGATCCGTCAAGTCCGCCACCGCGAAAGGCACGTCGTGATCCAGACCGTCCTCGGCCCCGTCGAGTCGTCCGGGATCGGTGCGGTGTCGATGCACGAGCACCTGCTGACCGACGCGAGCGCCCTGCAGCGGCCCGGTGTCGAAGCGCTGGAACCGAGCCTCGCGGTCACCGCGGACCTGGCTGCCGCCCTGCGGTGGAGCCAGCTCGCACTCGCGGACAACCTGCGCCTCGACGACGTCGACCTGCTCGCCGACGAACTCCGCACCGCGCGGAACAGCGGCCTCGGGCTGGCCGTCGACCTGAGCTCCCTCGGCTTCGGTCCCGACCACGCCCGGCTGCCCGAGCTGTCACGGGCGAGCGGCGTCGGGATCGTCGCCGGATACGGGGCCTACCTGCCACGACTGCTGCCCGAGTGGTACCTCGACCTGGACACCGACGGGCGACAGGGGCTCTTCGAACGGGCACTGACGGACTCGGTACCCGGCACCACGTACCGCGCCGGGCTGCTCGGCCTGATGGGGACGACGACGGCGTTCGCGACCGCCGACGGACTCGAGGAACGCCGCAGTCTCACGGCGGCTGCACGAGCGGCGGCGACCACCGGCGCGGCCGTCGTCGTCCGGCTGGCCGCCGACGCCCGGAACGGCCTCGAGGTGCTCGCGCACGTCGTGGCCGAGGGGGTCGACCCGAGCCGGGTCGTGTTCTCGACCGTCGACGAGTTCCTCGACCTGCCCTACCTGCGCGACCTCGGCCAGGCAGGAGCCGTGCTCGAACTCTGCTTCGGCAACGAGGGCTCGCACGTCGGTCGCATCCGCAACGCCAGCGATCCGCAACGGCTCGACGCCTTCCTGGCCCTGCGCGAGAGCGCCCCCGACACCCGCTGGGTCTTCGGTCACGCCACCTGGACGAAGGGCCAGCTCCGTCGGTACGGCGGACACGGCCTCGACCACCTGACCGCCCGGGTCGTCCCCGGCCTCCGCGCACTCGGCGTACCCGACGAGGTCCTCACCCGGATCACGGTCGATGAGCCCGCTCGACTGCTCGACCGTTCCTGACCGAGCACCCCGACCCACCGCACCCACGTCCCACGGAGGAACCGTCATGAGAGACACGCTCGCACCCCTGGCCCCGCTCGAGCCGTTCCTCGTCGACGGCACCTGGACCGCACCCGACGGCGCCGAACTCCTCGACGTGCTCGACCCCGCCACCGAGGTGCTGCTCACCCGGGTGCCGCAGGCCGGTCCCGCCGACGTCGACGCCGCCGTGGCCGCCGCGCGCCGGGCACACGAGGACCGCCGGTGGAGCGGGATGAGCCCGCACGACCGCAGCCGCATCCTGAACCGCGTCGCGGACCTGATCGAGGAGCGGCTCGAGGATCTCGCCGTGCTCGAGACCCGCGACAACGGCAAGCCGATCGAGCGCTCCCGCGCCGACACCGCGACCTCGGCCCGGGTGTTCCGCTACTACGCCGGCGCTCCCTCGCGCCTGACCGGCACGGTCGTCCCCGTCGACGGCGGAGCGCACCACGTGTACACGACCCTCGAACCGGTCGGCGTCGCGGCGCTCATCCTGCCCTGGAACTTCCCGATCATGACCGGCGCGTTCAAGCTCGCACCGGCGCTCGCCGCGGGCTGCACGGTGGTCGTCAAGCCGGCCGAGCAGACCCCGCTCACGATGCTCCGGGTCGCCGCGATCTGCGAGGAAGCCGGTGTGCCCGCCGGCGTCGTCAACGTCCTGACCGGTGACGGCCGGGTCGGTGCCGCGCTCACCGCGCACCCCGGTGTCGACAAGGTCTCGTTCACCGGCAGCACCGAGGTCGGCCGCAAGGTGATGACCGCCGCGAGTGCGGACTTCAAGCGCCTGACCCTCGAGCTCGGCGGCAAGAGCCCGAACATCGTGTTCGAGGACGCCGACCTCGACGCCGTCGTCCTCACCGCCATGCGTGCGTCGTTCGGGCACTCCGGCCAGATGTGCACCGCGGGCAGCCGCCTGCTCGTGCAGCGGTCGGTCCTCGACGAGGTCACCGAGCGCCTGGTCGCCGCCGTCCGGAAGGTCCCCGTCGGCGACGGGCTCGACGGCGGGATCACCGTCGGACCGCTCGTGTCCGAGGAGCAGCGGCAGCAGGTGCTCGGGTACATCGAGCAGGGCAAGGCCGAGGGGGCGACGGTCGCGGTCGGCGGCGGCGTGCCCGAGCGCCCGGGCTACTACGTCGAGCCGACGCTCTTCACCGGCGTCTCGAACACGATGACCATCGCGCGCGAGGAGATCTTCGGGCCCGTCGTCGGTGTCATCCCGTTCGACGACGAGGACGAGGCGATCGCCATCGCGAACGACCAGACGTACGGCCTCGCCGCCGGGGTCTGGACCCGCGACCTGTCCCGCGCCCACCGGATGGGCCAGCGGCTGCACGCCGGCACCGTGTGGGTGAACACCTACAACCTGTTCGACCCGGCACTGTCCTTCGGCGGGGTCGGCGAGTCCGGCCTCGGTCGCGACCTCGGCGAAGAGGCCCTGCGCGCGTTCTGCGAGTCGAAGAGCGTCGTCATCGCGCTCTGAGGTCGCGACCGGTGCCGCCGCCGTCGTGCCTGCCGAGTGCGGGCACCGCGGCGAGCTGCAAGGCGGCGAGGACGACGAGCGCCCACCCGGAACCGACCGCCGACACCAGGACCCCGCCCACGAGTGAGCCGACGGCGTAGCCCGCGCTGGTGACGGCCGAGAAGACGCCGACGCCGGTGGCCCGGGTGCGGTCGTCGAGCGTCCGGGTGCTCAGGATCGTGAGCGTCGGGAACAGCGGCGAGTACCCGGCACCGACCAGGACGGCACCGGCGGCCGCGGTCGGGAAGTCGTGTGCGACCGCGAGGACGACCAGCCCTGCGGCGAGGACGACCAGGGCTCCTCGTGCGGTGCGGACGGGCCCGATCCGGTCCGGCAGTCCGCCGAGGAGCAGTCGCACCCCGACGACGCTCGCTGCGAAGACCGTGAAGACGTTCGCGGCCCCGGTCAGTCCCTGCGCGCCGACGCCCTGCCCGACCAGGTGCTGGATGAGGAACGCGATCATGAAGCCCTCGGCCGCCCAGGCCACGAGTCCCGCCGCGCCCGGTCGTACGACGGCCCGCAGCACCGCCGCGAGACCCGCACCGGCCGGTCGCGCCGGGCTGCGGTGCACCGGAGCCGATCCGCCCCGCGTGAGCAGTGCCACTCCGAGCCCGGCGAGCTGGATGCCGATCGCGACGACCCACACGGTGCGGTGTCCGGCCGACTGGTACAGGTTCTCGCCGACCACGGGCCCCAGGGCGAGACCGATCCAGACGGCGAGCCCGAACAGGCCGAGTGCGCGGCTCCGCTGGGTCACCGGCACCTCGGCGACGACCCAGGCAGTGAGGGCGGTGGCGGTGGCCGCGTTGCCGGCGCCGAAGACGAGCCGGCTGACCGCGAGGCTCGGGACGCTCAGCGCGACGAGCACGATGCCGAGTCCGGCTGCCGCCAGCAACCCGGCACCGAGGAGGACACGTCGTGGACCGAGCCGGTCGCTCAGGATGCCGGCGAGTGGCATCGCGCCGATCGCCACGAACCCCGCGAGCGACACGAGCAGCCCACCGACGGCGGGGTCGGCGCCGAGCTGGTCCGTTGCCACCCGTGGCACCACCGGGGTGCTCGCACCGTTGACGACGTAGCCGGCGGTCGACGCCACGACGAGGAGCCAGAACGCGGTCCCCCGCGTGCCGGTCTCGGCGAGCGGTCTCACTCCCCGGCTCGGCGGGGGCGGCACTCCAGGCTGAGCCAGAGCTCGAAGCAGGCGCTCCGTGACAGGGCGGTCGCACCGATCGACGCGCGGCCCATCCGGCCGACGTCCGGTCCGAAGACGTCGAACAGCAGGTCGCTGGCCGCGTTCGACACCTGGTTGAGCTGCTCGAACCCGGGCGGGCAGAGGACGAAGCACAGCCCGCGGGACAGCGCAGTGACCTCGTCGAGCGAGCCGAGGGCGTAGCGGATCATGCCGAGGGCGTTGACCGCGGTGTAGCGGGCCGCTTCACGAGCCTGCTCGAGGGTGATGTCGACCCCGACCGACCCCGGATGCAGCATCGTGCCGTCCCGTGACTCCGGGGTCATGCCGCTCAGCTCCAGCAGGTCGCCGGTGCGGTGGAACGCGCGGAGCGAGCTGCCGTACCGGCCACCGTAGGGCGGGTTCGCGTAGTCCGGGATGACGAGTCCGAGTTCCTGCGCGCGGGCTTCAGCGGAGTTCTCCATGGGACAACAGTATCCGGCGGTGGCGGTAATGGATACAACCTGTTTATGATGGGATCCATTCAGCGTCCGGGGGTGACGCGCACGAGGGAGGACCCGCGACATGACGATCGGTCTCGAGGACGGCACGATGGCCGCCCGGGCAGTGACGGCGATCGACGTGGCCGCCGAGCGGTCCCGCACCGCCGGCACCGCAGGGCGCCACTACTTCAACGCGGCCGGCGCGGGCCTGGTCAGCGACGGCGTCCTGGAGGCAGTGGTCACCCACCTGCGCCGGGAACAGCGGGTGGGTGGGTACGAAGCCGCCAACCAGGTCGCCGACGAGGTCGCCGGCGTCTACACCGCGGCCGCCACCCTGCTCGGGTCGGCGCCGGACGAGATCGCCCTGTTCGACAGCGCCACGAGCGGCCTGCGCGGTGTCTTCGACGCGCTGCGGCTCGGTGCCGGGGACACCGTCGTCGCACCCCGCTCCAGCTACGTCAGCCAGGCGCTCCGGTTGTTGGCCATGCAGCGGCACGACGACGTGCGGCTCGAGGTCGTGCCGAGCGACGCCACCGGTGCCATGGACCTCGAGGCCCTGGACCGCGCCGTCGCCGGAGCGAGCGGCCGTGTCGTCGTGAGCGCGGTGCACGTGCCGACCTCGTCCGGCCTCGTCGAACCGATCGCGGAGATCAGCGCCGTCGCCCGTCGCCACGGCGCCCTGACCGTCGTCGACGCCACGCAGTCCGTCGGCCAGATCGACATCGACGTGCGCGCCGTCGACTGCGACGCCCTCGTCACCACCGGCCGGAAGTTCCTGCGTGGGCCGCGCGGCACCGGGATCGCCTACCTGCGCCGCGGGATGCTCGAGGGCGTCGGTGCGTGGGCGCCGGATGTCCGCGGAGCCGTCTGGACCGGCGAGGATGAGTGGACGATGGACGGCACCGCGCGACAGCTCGAGACGTGGGAGTGCTCCGTCGCCGCACGGCTCGGCCTCGGAGTGGCGCTGCGCGAGGCCCTCGACCGCGGGCCGGCGGCGACCGAGGCACACCTGGTCGGCCTCGGCGCCCACCTGCGCACCGCGCTCGACGCCGTGGACGGCGTCACCGTGGCGGACCCGTCCGCGTCAGCGTCCGCGATCGTCACCTTCACGGTCGACGGCGTCGCCGGCAAGGAGGTCTCGGCCCGGCTCCGGCAGCGCCGCATCGACTCCATCTCCGTCCCCGCGAGCCACGCGCAGTGGGACCTGGGCGCCCGTGGCCTGCCGAGCGTCGTCCGCGTCTCGCCGCACGTGTACAACGACGACGAGGACGTCCGGGTCCTGCTCGAGGGCGTCGCGGACGTCGTCGCCGAGGTCCGCGCGTGACGGCCGTGCACGACGTCGTCGTCCTCGGACTCGGCATCCACGGATCCGCCGCCACGTACGAGCTCGCGCGTCGCGGCCTCGACGTCGTCGCGGTGGAGCGCTTCGCACCGGGGCACGAGCGCGGCTCGTCGCACGGCGCCACCCGGATGATCCGCCGCGCCTACCCACACCCGGTGTGGAACGACCTCGTCGACCGTGCGTACCGCGGGTGGGACCGCTGGGGGACCGCAGCCGGCGCGCCCTTCCTGCACCGGACCGGTGGACTGTACGCGCACCGGGGCGAGCCGACGATGCAGGGTGGGGCGAGCCTCCCGGTCGACCGCGCAGCCTGGCCGACGCTCGCGCCCTCGCTGCGTCCGCCCGAGACGTACGGCGCGGTCCACGACCCCGACGCCGGTGTGCTCGAGGCCGCACGGGCACTCGCGTTCGCGCAGTCCGCCGCCGCGGCGGCCGGCGCCGACCTGCGGTACGGCGAGACCGTGCTCGACTGGCAGGTCGACGACGGCGTCGTCACCGTCCGGACCGACGCCGGCAGTGTCCGCGCGCGACGGCTCGTGCTCGCCGGCGGCGCCTGGGCGTCGCACCTGGTACCCGAGGCCGCCGCGTTCTTCGAGGTCTGGCGCATCGTCACGCTCACCGCGCCGACGGGGCAGACCGTGGCGCAGCCACCCGCGCTCGGGTGCTTCTCGGTCGACCTGCCGGAGGGGCTCGTCTTCGGGCTCCCGGAGACCGCCGGATCCGGCGCGAAGATCGGCATCGACGCCGGACCCGTGTGGGACCCGGACGTACCCGTCGCACCGCCGACCGAGGCCGAGGTCGCGCACCTGGCCGAGCTCCTCGAAGGGTTCGTCCCCGGCATCGTCACCGACGGTGCCCAGGCAGTCGCGTGCCTGTACACGATGACCCCGGACAAGCGGTTCGTCGTCGGCGCCCTGCCCGAGCAGCCCGAGGTGCTCCTCGCCGCGGCCTGCTCCGGCCACGGCTTCAAGTTCGGGCCGGCGATCGGTGCGGCCGTCGCCGACCTGGTGCAGGGCATCGACCGCCCCGACCTCGCGTTCCTCAGCCCCGCACGGATGGTGACCACCGCATGACCGCCCCAGCAGCACCCTCCACCCGACGCGTCGCCGTCGCCGCACCGCACCCGGCCGCCCTCGACGCCGCCGCCGAGGCGGTCGCGGCCGGCGGGGACGCCATCGACGCCGCGCTCGCTGCGGCCACCGCACTGACCGTCGTCTACCCGCACCAGTGCAGCATCGGCGGGGACCTCGTCGCCCTCGTCCGTCGGCCAGGACAGCCCGTCGTCGCCGTGGTCTCCGCCGGCGCCGCACCGGCCGGCATCGACGTCGCGGCGCTCGCGCAGCAGGACCGGATGCCCCGGCAGGGTGCCCAGACCGTCACGGTCCCCGGCGTCGTCGCCGGGTGGCAGGCGATCGACGCACTCGGCGGCCGGCTCGGGCTCGGCGACCCGTTGACCCGCGCAGCACGACTCGCGGCCGACGGGGTCCCCGTCTCCGCCGGACTCGGCCGTGCGATCGCGGTCCGGACCGACGAGCTCCACGCCGATCCCGGGATGCGCGAGGTCTTCACCGACGACGCCGGGGCGCTCCTGGCCGAAGGCGACGCGCTCGTGCAGCCGGCACTCGCCGCGACCCTGACCGAACTCGCTGCCGACCCGGGCGCGATGTACCGGGGACGGATCGCCGCCTCGATCACCGCTCGGCTGCGGGAGCTCGGTGGCACCCACACCGAGGCCGACTTCGCCGCGCACGACGCCGAGCTCGTCGAGCCCCGCGGCACGACGATCGGCGGTGCCCGATGGTGGGTCGCGCCGCCACCCACGCAGGGCGTCGTGCTGCTCGGGATCCTGCCGGAAGCACTCGCCGGCGGCAGTGAGCATGGCACCGCGACCTCCGCGGCCGCCGACCTCGTCGACGCCGTGCACCGTGCCGCGCTCGTCCGCCAGGCCGAACTCGGCGACCCCCGCGGCGGCTCCATCGACGTCGCAGCGATGCTCGACCCACGCGACTCCGGTCGGGTCGGCGCACTGCCCCGCGCCGGCCGTGCCCTCGGCGACACGGTCGCGGTGACCGCTGCGGACAGCGACGGCACCGTCGTCACGCTCATCCAGAGCGTCTACCAGCTCTTCGGCTCCGGCATCCTCGACCCGGGGACGGGCGTGGTCCTGCACAACCGCGGCTCCGCCTTCAGCACCGACCCCGCGCACCCCGCCCACGTCGGAGCGGGCCTGCGACCGCCGCACACCCTGTTGCCGGTGATCGCCGAGACGGACGACCTGGTGCTCGGCCTCGGGTGCCAGGGCGGCAGCGCCCAGCCGTGGATCCTCGCCCAGCTCGCCCGTGACCTGGTCGCCGCGGGCAGTGACCCCGACGAGGTCCTCGGCCGACCGCGGTTCGTGATCGGTGCGCGCGACCTCGGGCACGAGGTGATGACGCTCGTCGCCGAACCCGGTTCCGAGGACGCGATCGCCGCGGCCGAAGCCCTCGGCCTGCCGGTCGCCCGCACCGACGGCCCCGTCGACGAGGCCGGGCACGTGCAGACCGTCCGGCTGCACGCGGACGGACACCTCGACGCCGCGAGCGACCCCCGCGCGGACGGCCGCGCCGTCGTCCTCGACGCCCACTGACCGCACGATCCACCCGAGAAGGAAGCCCATGAGCAGCACCCACGTCCTCGATCCGCTGACCTCCGTCGAGATCGCCTCCTTCGTCACCGCCGTCCGTGCCTCCGGGCGCATCGGGGCCCGGCCGCGCTTCTGGGGGATCGCGCTCGACGAGGAGACGGCCAGGGGCACGACCGCCGGTGGCGCCCGTCCGGTGCGGATCGTCGTGATGGACCCGGACGCCCACGCCGCGTGGGAGGTGCGCGGGTGGACCGCCGGCCCGGACTCGCCCGCGATCGTCGAGCTGTGGACCGACGTGGACCACCGTCGCCCCGGCGTCTCGAGTGACGAAGCACGGCTCATCGCGCAGGCCGCACGGAAGTCGCCGCTCATCATCGAGGCGCTCGCGAAGCGCGGGATCACCGACACGTCGCTCGTCTGGGTCGACCCGGAGTCGATCACGGGCTTCGTGCCCGAGGACCTCGCCGACCGCCGCCTGAGCTGGGGCACGGTCTGGTACCGCGAGTTCCCCGAGGACAACGGTTACGCACGACCCGTCGCCGGGCTCGTCCCGATCCTCGACCTCGACACCCTCGAGGTCATCCGGATCGAGGACCACGGCGTCATCCCGATGGCGAGCGAGACCGGCGTCTACACCTCCGGCACCTGGGGTCCCGACCGCGAGGTCTCCGCGCTCGACATCGTCCAGCCGAACGGTCCCGGCTTCACGATCGACGGGCACGAGGTCCGCTGGCAGAACTGGACGTTCCGTGTCGGCTTCTCACACCGCGAGGGGCTCGTGCTGCACGACCTGTCCTACCGTGACGGCGACGTCGAGCGCCCGGTGCTGCACCGTGCGGCCGTCAACGAGATGTACGTGCCGTACCTGGACAGCGACCCGACCGCGTACCGGAAGAACTTCTTCGACTGGGGCGAGTACGGCGCCGGCCCGCTCACCGCGAGCCTCGAGCTCGGTTGCGACTGCCTGGGGGAGATCCGCTACTTCGACGTCGACTTCCTGGACGGCCACGGCGAACCGCAGACCATCGTCAACGGCATCTGCCTGCACGAGGAGGACGACTCGATCCTCTGGAAGCACGTCAACACCCGCACCGGCAGCGCCGAGGTCCGTCGCAGCCGCCGACTCGTGATCTCGAGCTTCGCGACCGTGGCGAACTACGACTACGGCTTCTACTGGTCGCTGTACCAGGACGGCTCCGTCGAGCTCGAGGTGAAGCTCACCGGCCTGATGTCGGTGTCCGGCATCGCCGACGGCGAGACCCCGCGGTACGGCCGGATGGTCGCACCGAACGTGCAGGCCCCGACGCACCAGCACTACTTCGCCGTCCGGCTCGACACCGCCGTCGACGGGCCGTTGAACCGGCTGGTCGAGGTGCACGCCGAGCCCGAGCCCGACGAGGCCCTGAACCCCTACGGCAACGCCTGCATCGCGGTCGAGACGCCGATCGGTTCCGAGGCCGACGGCGCCCGGATGACCGACCCGGCCCGCGCGCTGCACTGGCGCATCGAGAGCGAGTCCGCGCAGAACCGCTACGGCGAGAGCACGGCCTACCGACTGGCGGTCCAGAACACCGCGCAGCTGCACGTCCGCCCCGGCAGCATCGTCGAGCGGAAGGCGCCGTTCGTCGCGAAGCACCTCTGGGCGAGCGCCTTCGACCCCGAGGAGCGCTTCATCGCCGGCGAGTACCCGAACCAGGGCGAGCTCGGCGACGACGGGGTGCACGTCTGGCAGCAGGCGGACCGGTCCCTCGAGAACGAGCGCCTCGTGCTGTGGCCCGTCCTCGGCGTGCACCACTTCCCGCGTCCCGAACAGTGGCCGATCATGCCCGTCGACACGATCGGCTTCCGGCTCGAACCGGACGGCTTCTTCGACCGGAACCCCTCGCTCGACGTCCCGCCGTCGGCGACCGACCACTGCGCGCCGGGTTCCGGCCACGACCACGACCACGCGGCGCACGACCACGCGGCGCACGACCACCACACCGACGCCGCGCACGACGGGCACGTCCACGCCGAGCAGCAGCACGTCCACGCCGAGCAGCAGCACGACCACGAGGGCGGCCGCTGATGCCCGCGCCCGAGCACACCCCGGAGCACCTCGCCGACTGGTCCGCCGTCCGCCTGGCCGACGCCGTCGCGAACCGCGAGGTGTCGGCGGTGGAGGTGATGCGCGCCCACCTGGACCGGATCGAGGAACGCAACCCGCGCCTCCAGGCCGTCGTCTCCCAGCAGCCCGACTCGGTCTCGTTGGCCGCGGCAGAAGCGGCGGACCGCCGCACCGCCGAGGCACGCGCCGCGGGCGAACCGCTCCCGCTCCTGCACGGCCTGCCCACCGCGGTGAAGGACCTGATGGACGTCGCCGGCCTGCCGACCACGAACGGGTCGGCGGCGTTCGCCGACGCGCGCCCCGCCGAGCACGACAGCGTCCTCGCGACGTTGCTCCGCGACGCCGGTGCGCTCATCATCGGCAAGACGAACACGCCGGAGATGGGCCAGGGCGTCCTGACCTTCAACCCGGTGTTCGGCACGACCGTGAACCCCTGGGACACCTCGCGGCACGCGGGTGGGTCCAGCGGTGGTGCCGCATCGGCGCTCGCCGGGCGGATGCTGCCGATCGCCGACGGCTCCGACAGCGGCGGGAGCCTGCGCTACCCGGCCGCGTTCTGCAACGTCGTCGGCGTCCGGCCGAGCCCGGGCCGGGTGCCGAGCGGCCGGACCGGCAACGCCTGGACGCCGCACGGCGTCACCGGCCCGATGGCGCGTGACTCCGCCGACGCGGCACGCTTCATGGAAGCCCTGGCCGTCGAGAAGACCGTCTGGCCGATGTCCGCCATGACGCAGCACCCGGTCCGACCGGTGGAGCTCGACGGCCTGCGCGTCGCGTGGAGCGAGGACGCCGGCGGCCTGCCGATCGACCCGGCCGTGCGTGCCGTGCACCGGGCGTTCGCCGAGCAGCTCGCCGGGCTCGGAGCGGTCGTCGAGGCGGACGAGCCCGACTTCGCGGGTGCGGACGAGGCGTGGGAGACCATCGAGACGTTCGAGTTCTTCCTGGGTGGGCGGCACGCCGTCGACGCCGGTGCCAGCGGGTTCCGTCCCGACTACGTCCGGAACGTCGAGCAGGGGCGCGCCACCACGGCGGCGCAGCTCGCCGATGCGTACGAGCGTCGGACCCGGATGTACCGGGACACGGCCGCGGTGCTCGACCGGCACGACGTGCTCGTGCTGCCGGCGACGCCGGTGGTCGCGCCGCCGGCCGAGGTCGAGTGGGTCGACGAGGTCGACGGCCACCGCTTCGACCGCTACTTCACGTGGCAGATGCTCGCGAACCGGCTGACGTTGACGGCGCACCCGGTCGTGGTGACCGCGGCCGGGTTCACGCCCGAGGGGCTGCCGGTCGGCGTGCAGGTCGTCGGGCGGTACGGCCGCGAGGCCCAGCTGCTCGCGGTGACGCGCGCGATCGAGGAGGCCACCGGCTGGATCCGGCGGGCGCCGGTCCTGTAGACGGCCGGCGCGGTCCGGTCGGGAGGCGCGGGTCGGCCCCGCCCCGTCGGTGCGGCGCTGAGCGGTCCGGTCTCTCGGGCCGCTTTCGCTGGTCGCGCCGGGTCAGCCGGTGAAGACGGTGGACGAGCGGCGCTCGTACCAGTGCGCCAGGTGCTCGCCGGCGCGCAGGACGTGGTCGCGCATGAGTTCGGCGGCGCGCTCGCGGTCCCCGGCGACGAACGCCTCGATGAGCTCCTCGTGCTCGCGGAAGTTCTCCTCGCGGTGCCGGGAGTTCTCGCGGAGCACCAGGGCCGAGACGTTCCGGGGGAAGGCGTCGTTGATCTCGACGAGCATCCGGGTCAGCCGGGTGTTGCCGGAGGCCTGGTAGATGAGCCCGTGGAACTGGTCGTTGTCGCTGCCCTCGCGCTGCTTCGGCTGCTCGCCCTCGGCCGCCGCCAGGGAGCGCTCGTACATCGCCTGGTTCACCGAGCGGAGCTGCGCGATGGTGGCGTCGTCGAGCCGGTCGACGGCGCGACGGGCTGCGAGCGACTCGAGCTCGGCGCGGACCTCGTAGGCCTCGCGGACCTCCCACGGCACCGGCACCCGGACCACCGCGCCACGGTTCGGCACGACCTCGATGAGGCCGCCGGTCTGCAGCTGCCGGAGCGCTTCGCGGACCGGGGTGCGGCTGATGCCGAACTGCGCGGCGAGGTCGGCCTGGCGGAGCGGTGCGCCGATGGGGATCTCGCCGGACATGATCTTCGCGCGGATCCGGGCGGCGAGGTCGTCGACGAGTGCGTTGCCGTCGCTGGTGGTCACGTCGTGGTCTCCCTCGGTACGTCGTCACAGCGAGCCCCCGCTGCGGATCCAATCCTGCCAGGTGTTGGATCCCGTTGCCGTATCCGACTCGCTCGTGATTGGATCCAATCATGTCCGTGTTGCTCGTCGTCATGCTCGTCGCAGCCGTCGGTGCGCTCGGGCTCGGCATCGCTGGCGGGCGACGGGTCGGGCCGGTCGCACTCGTCGCCGAGGCGGTGATGCTCGTCGCGATGCTCGACGTCCACGTGCCGGCGCTCCACGTGGTGCCGGCGCCGTTCTGGGCGCTCCTGCTCGGTGGATGCGCGATGGGCACGGCTGCGGTGGACCGGTGGCGTCGCCGGAGTCGCCCCGGTGGTGACCACCTGCACGCGCTCGGGATGCTGCTCGGCGCGGTGTTCGTGCTGCTCGCAGGTGGCCATGCCGGTGCCGGTGCCGGCGCGGGGCACTCCCACGGTGCGGTGCTGCTGCCGGTCGGGGTGGCGGTCGCGGTGCACGCCGGTGTGGTGCTGTGGAACGTCGTCGGCGGCCGGGTGCCGCGGGTCGAGTCCGTGCGCCGGGCGGCGTCACTGGTGAGCGTGCTGGCCATGGGCGCGATGGTCGTCGTGCACTGAGCCGGCGCGGCGGGGGTGCGTCGCGCCTCCAGGCTGCGTGTCTCGCACCCCAGTGCTACCAAATTGGATCCAATTCTGGCAGTATCGGATCACATGTGCGGGAGTTCCGCCCCACGAGCCGCCGACGAGGAGACGCCCACGATGATCATCGACGCCTACAACACCACGCAGGACCGCCGCGGCCGCAGTGACTACCTGAGCGGCGTGCGCCCGGGCGAGGAGCCGCCGGCGTACACGCCGTTCGACGCGAACCGGATCCTCGACCGCATGGACGCCGCGGGGGTCGACCGCGCCATGGTCTGCTCGCTCGCGCAGGGGATCGAGAACGACTTCCTGATGGACCTGGTCGCCGCGCACCCGGACCGGCTGTTCGGCTTCGGCCAGGTCATGCCGCAGTGGGAGAACGCGACCGACGAGATCCGTCGCTTCGCCGAGGGCGGGCTGGTCGGCCTGAAGCTGCACCCCAGCCTGCACGGCTACCACGTCGCGGACCACGGCCTGCTCGACCCGCTGTTCGAGGTCTGCGCCGAGCTCGGCCTGCCCGTGCTGATCAACGCACTCGACGACGCGTTCTGTGCACCGTTCTCGATCGAGGAGATCGCGAGGAACTTCCCGACGGTGCCGACGATCATCGCGCACATGGGTGCGGTGTGGAACGTGCCGGAGGCGATCATCGTCGCCGAGCGGAACCCGCACGTCTACCTCGAGACCTCGGCCACCCTGATGTCCGACGTCAAGCGGGCGTACGCGCGCCTCGGCGCGGAGAAGATCCTGCTCGGGTCGGAGTGGCCGGGCAGCGACTTCGACCTCGAGCGCATGAAGATCGCGAAGGCGATCCCGGACGAGGCCGACCGTGCCCTGGTCGAGGGTGGCAACATGGCGCGGATCCTGAACTGGTCGTGAGCAGCGGCTCGCCCGCGTCTGACCGACCGGTGCTCGCCGGCCCGCCGTCCGGCATGGACGCCGCGGACCAGGAGCTGCTCCGGATCGCGACCGACGTGCTCGACCGGCGGTACCGCACGGGAGTGCACGAGGTCGCCGCAGCACTCCGGCTCGCCGACGGCAGTGTGGTCACCGGGCTGCACGTCGAGGCATCGGCCGGTCGCGCGTCGGTCTGCGCCGAGTCCGCTGCGCTGAGTGCGGCCGTCGTCGCCGGGTCGCCGGTGGTGTCGGTCGTGGGGGTGCTCCGCAGGCCGGGCGGGACGAAGCACCTGATCGAGCCGTGCGGGGTCTGCGCGGAGCTGCTCGGTGACCACGCGCCCGACGCCCGGGTGTGGGTCGCGGTCGGGAACGGGTTCGGGCCGGTCGGGGTCGCCGAGCTGCTTCCCTTCCGGCGGCGGCGGAGCGCGCGGGCGGCGGCTGGAGCGGTGACGGCGCCCGCGGGGACACCGCCCGGTTCGGCGACACCGCCCGGTTCGGCGACACCGCCCGGTTCGGCGACACCGCCCGGTTCGGCGACACCTGAGGTTTAACACCGCGGAAACACCCCGGACCCCTGCGGTGCCGGATCCCGTCAGAGGATGACGGCGACGGCGCGCACCGGTCCCCACCCGCTGCACGATCCGTCCCGGAAGGAACCACCAGCATGCTCGCCGTCTCCGGCAACCCCGTCCTGATCGTCGTCGACATCCAGGGCGGAGCTGCCTCGACGATGCCCACGCCCGGCATCCCCGTGATGGGCGGCCGTGCCGAGCGCGCACCGCGCGTCCGTGACCTCATCGAGCACTGCCGCTCCTCGGGTGTGCCCGTCGTCTTCATCCAGGAGGTCCACAAGCCGGACCTCGTCGACATCGGCCGTGAGCTCGACGGCGCCGAGGGCCCGCACTGCATCGAGGGCGAGGAGCAGACCGAGCTGGCCTCGTGGATCGACCCTCGGCCCGAGGAGTTCGTCATCCGCAAGCGGCGCTACTCGGCGTTCTTCGGCACCGAGCTCGAGATCGTGCTCAAGGCGTACAGGGCCGGCACCGTCCTGCTCGTCGGCGGACTCACCGACGTCTGCATCCACTACACGGCGGCCGACGCCCACCAGCACGACTACGCCGTCCGGGTCCTGACCGACTGCGTCGCCGGGTCGAGCGAACGCGCGCACGACGCGGCACTGGAGGCGATCGGGTACCTGCAGCGGGACGCCCTCGTGACCGCTGCGGACGTGCGCACCTGGCTCGACGAGCGGGAGGCCGTCGGTGTGTGAGGCGGCCGGCCGGTCCGCGCGGCTCGTCGTCGGACACGTCCGGACGATGGACCCCGGGGTGCCGACCGCCGAGGCCCTGCTCGTCGTCGGCGACCGGATCGCGGCGGTCGGGACGCTCGACGACGTGCGGGCGGCGGCTCCGGAGGGCACGGCCGAGGACCACGTCGAGGGCACCGTCCTGCCGGGGTTCACCGACGCCCACGCGCACGCGCAGCGCGCCGGACTCAAAGCGCTGCAGCTCGTGGACGGCGACGCCGACGCCGCGACGTTCTCGGCCGCGATGCTCGCCGACGGCGACGCGGACCCGGACGCCCCGGACTGGATCGGGGACGCACCGCCGACGCTCGGGGACCGGCTCGCCGCGATCCGCCGCATCCAGCCGCTGCTGCACGCGATGGGGTTCACCGGTGTCGTCGACCCGGCCGTCACGCTGCCCGAGCTCGAGGGGTACCGCGAGGCGCACCGGCAGGGACTCCTGACCCTGCGCGTGGTCGCGATGCCCTACCCCGAGCTCGGCAGTGCAGCGGTTCCCGACGTCGATGCGGCCCTGGCGGTGCTCGACTCGATCGACGGCGTGACCGGTGACGGCGACGACCGCCTCCGGCTCGGCCCGGTCAAGGTCTACTACGACGGCGAGGGCATGAAGGGGCAGGCGCTGCTCGAACAGCCCTGGACCGGCGACGACCACGGCGTGCAGCGGATCTCGGCGACGGACTTCGCCCGTCTGGCGTCGTCGTGCGTGGCCCGGGGGTGGGGGCTCGGCGTCCACGCGGTCGGCAGCCGTGCGGTCGCCGAGGTGCTCGACGGCTTCGAGGCGGCGGAACGGGACACGGGGCGATCGGTCGCCGGACTCCGCTGCCAGCTCATCCACGCGTACCTCGAACCGAGCGTCGCGAGCGCGGACCGTGCGGCACGCCTCGGGGTCGTAGCGTCGCTGCAGCCCTCGATCGCCTGGAAGAACGCCGCCGGGCTGCAGCGCCGACTCGGCAGTCGTGTCGACGAGGTCAACCCGATGCGGACCTGGGCCGACGCCGGCGCCACGGTCGCCATGGGCTCGGACGCGCCGTACTTCCCCTTCGATCCGCGCGAGGTGGTCCCCGTCGCCGCAGCCCGTCGGATGCGCGGCCTCGACGAGCCGACCGGCCCGGCGCAGGCGATCTCGGTGCTCGAGGCGGTCGAGGCCTACACGCGCGGTGCCGCACACGCGTCCTTCGCCGAGGATCGCCGCGGCGTGCTGCGCGACGGCGCCCTGGCGGACTGGGTGCTGCTCGATGTGGACCCGGCCGCGTGCACGGTCGACGAGTTCGCCGCGGCGCGGGTCCTGCGCACCGACGTCGGCGGCGTGACGGTCTTCGAGGCCGCGGCTGGTCCCGGGCAGATGTAATCCACTCGAAACATAGTTGGATGCGGATTGTTCTAAATTGGATCCAAGTTGGACCCGACCCTGGGACTGACTCCCTGGCATCACCCCGAATCCCACTGGAGGACAGCACCATGGTGAGGAAGCGCATCCTCGTCGGCGTCGCGTTGGCGACCGCCGTCGGACTCTCCCTGAGCGCGTGCACCGCGTCCGGCTCCGCCGGCGGTGGCAGCAGCTCGTCGACCACCGACACGATCAACGCCGAGCTCTGGTACGCCCCGGCGACCTTCGACCCGGCGAAGGCGTCGGCCAGCTCCGACGTCGAGGTCGCACGACTCGGCTTCGACACCCTGCTCAGGCAGGGCGAGGGCGACGACGGCGGCTACATCGGCGGACTCGCGACGAAGTGGGACGCCGAGTCGGCGTCGAAGTACGAGTTCACGATCCGCGACGGTGCCACGTGCTCCGACGGCACCGAGATCACACCGACGGTCGTCGAGAAGTCCTTCGAGTACCTGGTCGGCCTCGACGACTCGGGTGCGCAGACCTGGAAGAACCAGGCCTTCGGCTCGGGTGACCCGAAGTTCACCGCCGACGACGCCGCCGGCACGCTGACGATCTCGCTCAGCGAGCCGTACTCGCAGCTGCTCGGCGGCCTGACCCGCCCCGGTACCGGGATCATCTGCCCGGCCGGTCTCGCCGACACGAAGGGCCTCGCGGCCGGCACCGTCGACGGCGCCTGGTCCGGCCCGTACACGCTCGCGAAGTCCTCGGCCGGCAAGAGCGTCTCCTACGCGCTGCGGTCCGACTACGACGCCTGGCCGGCGTGGAAGACAGTCACCGGTGAGCCGGCCAAGACGATCAACCTGACCGTGCAGGGCGACTCGAACACGAGCGCCAACCTGCTGCAGTCCGGCGGTGTCGACGTCGCACGCTTCTACGACTCGAACGCCGAGCGCTTCAGCGGCGACGACTACTCCACCGTGCAGTTCGCCAGCTCGGCCTACAACCTCGTGTTCAACGAGGCAGAGGGCTCCGGCTCGGTGTTCGCCGACGACCAGCCGCTCCGTGCCGCGGTCGCCCAGGCGATCGACACGAAGGGGTTCAACAACGCCGGTCTCGACGGACTCGGGGTCGAGCAGAACACGGTGAACGCGGCGAGCTACCGCTGCGCGGTGGACGACTCGTCGCTCGTGCAGTCCTACGACGCGAAGGCCGCGACGAAGGAGCTCACGGGCAAGACGATCCGCCTGCTCATCATGTCGAACTGGGACCCCGCCGCCGACTTCCTGGCGGAGTCGCTGCGGAACGCCGGTGCGACCGTGAAGGTCTCGGCACCGGACCCTGCCGACTGGACCAAGCAGATGCGCACCGAGCCCAAGACCTGGGACGTCGCCGTGGCGGCCGAGGACGCGCAGACCGGGCTGATCAACACCTCGATCGCGCGCTACGTCGGACCGACCTACGCCGAGGGCGGCACGAACGTGTCCTCGAGCGACAACCCCGAGGGACTCGCGGCCTACCAGGCGGCGATGGCCACGTCGGACGCCGACCAGCAGTGCGAGGACTTCGCCACCGCGCAGAAGTCGATCCTCGAGCGTGTCGACATGACCCCGCTCATCACGGACACGCACCGGTACGTCGCCCGCAAGGGCTTCGAGACCCACGTGTTCTCGGGCTACTGGGACGTCTCCGCGATGCGGATCGTCTCCTGATCGCCTGACCGAACGAGCACCACGCACCACGCACCACGCACCACGCAACGAGCACCACCGCACCACCCCAGCCCGGACCGGAGCACCAGGAGGACCCGCGATGAGCACCACCACCGTCGACCATCTCCCCGTGCCCGGTCCGGGCACCCCCGGGTCTCCGGGAACCCCGACCGCCGCCGCACCCCGGGCCGCGAGCCTCGGTGGCGCATGGCGCCGCTTCCTGCTCCGCCGTGCCGTCGGACTCGTCATCAACCTGGCGCTGCTCGTCCTCGTGACGTTCCTCATCGTGCAGCTCATCCCCGGCGACCCGGCAACGGCCATCGCCGGCGACACCGCGACGCTCGCCCAGGTCGAGCTCGTCCGGCACCAACTCGGTCTCGACCAGCCGATCCCCGTCCAGCTGTGGCACTACGTCGCCGGCGTCGTGCAGGGCGACTTCGGTGACTCGTACAAGTACCGCGCACCGGCGATGGACATCGTCATGACGGCCGTGCCGTACACGCTGACGATCACGATCGCCGCGGTCCTGCTGCTGCTCGTCCTCGGACTCGCACTCGGCATGACCGTCGGCGTCCTCACCCGCGGCGACCGGCACCGCTGGCTCGACGTCTCGTTCTCGGCGGTCACCGGCCTGATCTCGTCGATCCCCACGTACGTGCTCGCCACCGGGTTCGTCGTCGTCTTCGCGGTCCTGCTGCACGTGCTGCCGCCCGCGTACTCGCCGGCCTACGACTTCGGCGCGGCGGCGGTCCTGCCGATCGCCTCGCTCACCGTGGGCGGCACGTGCTCGGTGGCCCGCATCGTCCGCCGTGAGACCGCCGTCATCCTCGAGCAGGACTACATGCGCACCGCCCGCGGGTGGCGGCTGCCGGCGCTGTCGATCTACGCCAAGCACATGCTGCCGAACCTGCTCACCACCGCACTGACGCTGTCCGGGATCATCCTGACGGCCCTGCTCGGCTCGGCACTCATCACCGAGGCGGTCTTCGCGTGGCCGGGCCTGGGCGGCGTCATCGTGCAGGCGATCGCGGTGGACAAGGACTACCCCGTGATCCGCGCCGCGGTCTTCGTGATCGGGCTCATCTCGCTCGTGATCACCCTCGTCATCGACATCATCCTGGGTCTCATCGACCCGCGCACCCTCGGGGAGAAGCGTGGCTGACACCATCACCGCCGTCCAGGCGGCCTCGACCGACCCGGCATCGCGTCCCCGCACCTTCGCGTGGAACGGCGGGCTGATCGTCGGCTTGGCGATGTTCGGGCTGATCCTGATCGTGGCGGTCGTCGCACCGTTCGTGTTCGGCGCCCAGGCCACGGGCATCGGCGGTACCTCTGGGCTGGGGTCCACCGCCGAGCACCCGCTCGGTACCGACACCCTCGGCCGCGACATGCTCGCGCGCACCCTGGTCGCCACCCGGGCCACGGTCCTGATGGCGCTCGCCGCCACGGCCCTGTCCGCGATCGTGGGCATCGCGCTCGGCATCGGCGTCTGGCTCGCTCCCCGCCGGGTGCGCGAGCTCGGGCTGCGCGGGATCGAGTTCGCGGTCAGCTACCCGACGATGCTCGTCGCGATCATCGTCGCCGCGATCCTCGGGCAGGGCATGGTGCAGGTCGTCGTGGCCATCGCGGTCGCGAACATCGCCGGCTTCGCCCGTCTGACCGCCAACCTGGCGGCGAAGATCTCCACCAGCGAGTACGTCACCACCGCACGCCTGATGGGGGTCCCGGCGCACCGGGTCGCCATGCGGCACGTCCTGCCGAACATGGCCGAGCCGACGCTGATCCTGATCGCCGGCGCCTTCTCCGGCTCGCTCGTCGAGATCTCCGGACTGTCCTTCATCGGCCTCGGCGCGCAGACCCCCGCGTTCGACTGGGGAACCCTGCTCAACGACGGACTCGACCGCATCGTGGTGAACCCCGTCGTCATCGTCGGCCCCGCGGTCGCGCTGACCTTCGCCTCCCTCGCCGCCCTGCTCGTCGGGGACGGACTGGCCGCTGCCGCGAACCCGCGGTCGAACACCACGCGGTCCCGCACCACCCGCGCGACCGGCCCGTCGACGCTCGCGGTCGAGGACGACGCCGTGCTCGTCGCGGACGGCATCTCGGTGCAGCACGCCGCCAGTGGACGCGCCCTGGTCAAGGACGTCTCGTTCACCATCCGGCGGGGCGAGGTGCTCGGGATCGTCGGCGAGTCCGGTTCGGGCAAGTCGTTGACGGCCTCGCTCGTCGCCAAGCTGCTGGGCGAGGGGCTCGAGGGCTCCGCGCGGCGGCTCGAACTCGGCGGCGTCGACCTGCTCGGTCGTGTGCCGGACCGCGTGCTCGCCTCCCGCATCGGGCTCGTCTACCAGGACCCGGGCACCGCGCTGAACCCGGCCATGGTGCTCGGCATCCAGTTGTCCGACGTGCTGCGGATGCGGCTGCGACACAGCCGACGTGACGCGATCCGACTCCTGACACAGGGCTTCCGCGCCGTGATGCTGACCGATCCCGAGGGTCGACTGCGCCAGTACCCGCACCAGCTCTCCGGCGGCATGAAGCAGCGCGCGATGATCGCGTCGGCGATGAGCACGAAGCCCGACCTGCTCATCGCGGACGAACCGACCACCGCCCTCGACGTCACCGTCCAGCGTGAGGTGCTGACCGTGCTCAAGCGGATGAACGAGGACTCCGGCACCGCCGTGCTGTTCATCTCCCACGACCTCGGCGTCGTCCGAGCACTGTGCGACCGGGTCCTGGTGATGCGGAACGGCGAGATCGTCGAGCGCATCGACGACGTCGCCGGGCTCTCCCCGGACACCGTCGACCACCCGTACACGAAGCAGCTCCTGGCGGCCACTCCGGTCGTGACCGTGCCCACGGAGTCCACGCGCACCGAGCAGGCGGAGGCACACGCATGACCGACACCACGACGACACGCGAACGCCGCGCAACCGACACCGACACGGCCCCCATGATCGACGTCCGCGCCCTCGACGTCGCGTTCGGCTCGACGACCGTCCTGCACGGCGTCGACCTCCGCCTCGAGCGAGGTCGCACCGTCGGCGTCGTCGGCGAGTCCGGCTCGGGCAAGTCCACCCTCGCGAAGGTCCTGGTCGGCACCGTGAAGCCCGCCTCGGGCAGCGCCGCGGTGGACGGCGTCGACCTGACCGCGGCCGACCGGTCGACCCTGCGCCGCTACCGTCGCCGGATCCAGATGATCCCGCAGGACCCGTACTCGTCGCTCTCGCCGCGACGGACCGTCGCGCAGACCCTGGCCGAGGCGATCGACCCCGTCCGCCCCCGGGTCGCCACCCACGAGGACCGCATCGGCGGCTGGCTCGAGCGGGTCGGGCTGTCCCGGGACATGATGCACCGCTACCCGCACGAGTTCTCCGGCGGGCAACGGCAGCGCATCGCCATCGCCCGCGGCCTCGTCATCGACCCGCACCTGGTCATCGCCGACGAGATCACCTCGGCGCTCGACGTCTCGGTGCAGGCGCAGATCCTGGAGCTGCTCGCCGACATCAAGGAGTCCCTCGGCCTGACGATGATGTTCATCTCGCACAACCTGGCGGTCGTGCAGCGTGTGAGCGACGAGGTCGTCGTGCTGTACCAGGGTGAGGTCGTCGAGGCCGGTCCGGTCGAGCAGATCTACGCCGATCCGCAGCACTGGTACACGCGTCGTCTCCTCGACGCGGACCCCGGTTCCGCCCGTTTCAGCCTGGCCGGCTGACCGACCCGGAAGGCCCGCTGTGGCGGCACGACTCCCGACGACCCCGCACGCCGACGGCGTGCTCCGACTGGTCGGCGCGACCCTGGTCGACGGCACGGGTGCGCCGCCCCGCGCCGACGCCGAGGTCGAGCTGCGTGACGGCGACGTCACCTACGTCGGTCCACGGCGCGCCCCGGCTGCGGACGTGCCGACGGTCGACCTGACCGGCCGGTGGCTGCTGCCCGGCTTCGTCGACGCGCACGTGCACCTCAGCATGGTGCCGACGACGCCCGAGGAACAGCGGGCACGGTTCCCGGAGGAGCACGTGCTCGAGGTTGCCGAGGTGCTCCGGAGCACCCTGCACGCCGGCGTCACGACCGCGCGGGACCTGGACGGGCTGACCCCCGGCTACCGCGACGCCGTCGCCCGGGGCGCCGTCGTCGGTCCGCGCCTGCACCTCGCGATCGCCATGCTCTCGCCGACCGGTGGACACGCCGACCCGGTCCGGCCGAACGGGTCGCTGCCGGCCTGGGCCGTCCGGCCGGGCATGCCCGCGCCGGGCGTCGTCGACACCGACGAGGACGTCGTCCGGACGGTCCGCTCGCTGCTCCGCACCGGCGCCGACGCGATCAAGGTCTCCACGTCCGGTGGGGTCGGTTCGCCGACCGACGACCCGGACGACGTCGGCATCACCGAGGACCAGGTGCGGCTCGTCGTCCACCTGGTCGGCGAACGCGGCGGCCGCCCGGTCACCGCCCACGCGCTCACCGACGCCGCGGTCCGTGCCGCCGTGCTCGGCGGAGCCGCCAGCATCGAACACGGCTACGACCTGCACGACGACACCATCGCGCTCATGGTCGAACGCGGCACGGTGCTCGTCCCCACCCTCAGCACGCTCCTGCGCGAACTCGACCCGTCCACCGCCTCTGCGGAACGCCTCGCACAGCGCGCGGCACTGCACGCTCGCGGCCTCGACAGCGTGCGACGTGCCGTCGCCGCCGGCGTGCCCGTCGCGCTCGGCACCGACGCGGGTGTGCACCCGCACGGTCGGAACCTCGCCGAGCTCGCCCGCCTCGAGCAGGTCGGGCTCTCGCCGCTCGACGCGATCACGGCCGGCACGCTGCAGGGTGCCCGGCTGCTCGGTCTGGAGGCCCGGCTCGGCTCCGTCGAGCCCGGCAAGGCCGGTGACCTGGTCGTCTCGGGCGTCGACCCGCTCGCCGACGTCGGCGCGCTGGCCGACGCTGCCAGCGTGCGCGCGGTCCTGCAGGCGGGTCGTGTGGTCAAGGACCTGGACGGACTGGTGACCACGGCCTCCTGACCGTGGCACCACCCGCGCAGCCGACGGTGGTCAGCGCAGCGCGGCCACCGCGCTCTCGATGACGGCGACGACCCGGTCCGGAGCGGCGTGCGCGACCGCGTGGCTCGTGTCGACCTCGTCGACCACTGCACCCATCCGGGCGACGAAGTCGCGCTGGATCGCGGGCAGCAGGTGCCGGTCGCTCGTGGCGACCAGGTACCAGCTCGGGCGGGTCCGCCACGCGGGCTCGCCGGTGGGCTGCTGGAACGCGGCGTCGGCGGTGACCCGCCCCTCGGCACGTGCGGCGAGCAGCACGTCCTCCGGGACGTCCCAGGCGAGCGCCAGCCGCGACTCCTCGTCGTCCTGTGCGATCCACTCGCCGGCCGGGCCGCGGTGCATGTACTGCGAGACGAGAGCGGGTTCCCGGGTCTCGACGATCCCGGAGACCGACTCGCCCGCGTCCGGAGCGAAGGCCGCGACGTAGACCAGTCCGACGACGCGGTCGTGCGTGCCCGCGTTCGTGATGACGGCGCCGCCGTAGGAGTGGCCGACGAGCAGGACCGGGCCGTCGATGCCGTCGACCAGGGCGCGGACCGTGGCCTCGTCGTCGCGGAGCGAGGTCATCGCGTTGTCGGCGAGCGTGTACGGGATGCGGCGGTCGCGCAGGAGCTGGGCGACGGACGACCAGGTGGACGGCGACCCGCCGGCACCGTGGACCAGGACCACGTGGACGCTCATGCGTGGGTCGCCACGGCGAGGGGGAGCAGGACGGTCGGAGCGGGAGCGGCCTCGCGCCCCGCGAACGGCACCGGCTGGCAGACCATCAGGTAGTCGCCGGGCTCGACCTCGGACAGGTCCGCGTTCTCGAGGATCACGACGCCGGCGCCGCACAGGGCGACGTGTGTCGGCCACGCCTCGGTGTGCGCCGGGGCCTCCATCGTCATGTAGTCGATGCCGGCGAACCGGACCCCGCGGTCGACCAGCCACTGCGCGCCGCTCGGGCCCAGGCCGACCCACGTCTCCGATCGCTCGTTCCGGGTCAGCGCGTCGGTCGAGTTGCGCGTGCGGAACAGCACGCGCTCGGCGCCGGCCGCACCCGCCTCCTCGAGGTCGTCGGCGGTGATCTCCTCGACGACGTGTCGCAGGTCGAGGACGCGGACCGGGCCGACCACGCTCTCGAGCGCGATCTCGTCGACGGTCGTCGCACCGGGCACGAAGTGCGACGGCGCGTCGACGTGCGTGCCCGTGTGTGCACCGATCAGCCAGCGGGAGACGTCCGACGGGTACCCGTCCGCGATCTCCTCGACCATCTCGAAGGTGGGGCGCCGGCCCCAGTGCAGCATCTCGGGGGAGATGGGGATGTTGATGTCGATCGCGTCGGTCATGGCGTCCTCCCGGAACTCCGGCACAATGGATTCGGATTGGCACAAATTGTATCCAATCAAGCCGGAGGTGCAAGGGCATGGCGAAGACGTTCGACGGGGCGGTGTGGACCGGAGCCACACTCGGGGGCCGGCCACGCGGGCTCGTGCCGCTCGTGCTCGGGTGGGAACCGATCCCCGAGTCGATCTCCCTGCGGGGCGGCGATCCCGCACGCTTCCTGCTCGAACCCGTCACCGCCGCGGCCGTCGTCTTCGACCACGGCTGGGTGCTCCTCGACGGCGGGTTCAACGTCGACCGCGTGCGCGACCCCGAGGAGCGGGCCGCGCACTACGAGTACGAGAGCTACACGGCGGTCGTGCCGCCCGGCGACGCGCTCGCCGAGGGGGTCGCGGCTGCGGGACTGGCGTGGGACGACCTGGCGCTCTGCGCGATCTCGCACGTGCACCTCGACCACACGGGCGGCCTCCGGCTCGTCCCACCGGGCACCCCCGTCGCGCTGCAGCGACGGGAGTGGGACTGGTTGCAGAGCGGCATCGGTCGGCGGGAGACGGTCGTCGTCGACGACGTGCTCGACGCCGACGTCCGGGTGTTCCTGCTCGACGGGGACACGGGACTGGCATCCGGCCTGACCGCACTCGACACCCGCGGTCACACGCCGGGGCACCAGTCGTTCCGCGTCGACCTGCCGGATCGGACCGTGGTGCTCGCCTGCGACGCCGCCGACCTCGAGCGGAACCTCACCGAGCGGACTCCGTGTGGGTGGGTGGGGAGG